>CAZYGL010000257.1:0-3032 GCA_964647335.1 uncultured Syntrophomonas sp.
AAGGAATATAAAGAGTCGGTGGAGACGTTTATCCGTCCCGCAGTGGACATTTTCGCGGATGAATGGGCTAAAGGGCATGACTACCTGCTCTATGAGGCACCGCTGGCCATGTACTTTCATTGTTCGCCTTATGCCGATCCTGCCGATCCGCTCATCGCCGCCACTTATGCCATGCTGGCAGCTGAGTCCCTGGGCCTGGGCAGCTGTATGATCGGCACCCCGGCTTATTTTGTCAAGTACAACCCAAAAATCAAAGAGAAATATGACATTCCCAGGAAAAATCAGCCCGGAATCGTGGTTATCTTCGGCTACCCCAAGCTCCAATTCAGGAAAGGGATCAGGCGGCGGTTGGCCAGGGTCACGTATACCAGCAATAGAGGAAGGCGGGGCTAAGCTCGGTTCTTCCCAAGAGGAGGAATAACTATGAAATACCTGGTCATTGGCGCTGGAGGTACTGGCGGCAGTATTGCAGCTTTTATGACCCAAGCAGGGCAAGATGTAACCATGATCGACCGGGGTCAGCACCTCTTAACCATTCAGAAGCAAGGGATGAAAATGCTGACCACCCGTAAAGGGGATTACTCAGTATACCCGATGCAGGCCTTGGATATGGACCATTATGGGGATGAGCCGGATGTGATTTTCGTCTGCGTGAAAGGCTATTCCCTGGAGGAGACCATTCCTTTTATCAAACAATCAGCCCATAAAGATACGGTGGTGATACCGCTCCTCAATATTTACGGAACCGGGGGGAGGATGCAGGAACTGCTGCCCGAAATCCTGGTGACAGATGGCTGCATATATATTGCGGCAGAAATCACCGAACCGGGAGCTATCCTGCAGAGCGGGGACATATTCCGGGTAGTTTTTGGGGTAAGAGACCCAGGGGATTATCAGCCGGCTCTCGAGGAGATCGCCGCTGACCTTGAAGTAAGCGGCATCACGGCTATATTGTCGAACAATATCAGGCGGGATGCCCTGCAAAAATTTTCTTATGTCAGCCCCATGGCGGCGTGCGGAGCCTACTACGACATCGATGCGGGAGCAGCTCAGCAGGAAGGCGAGGTCAGGGATACTTTCATCGCCCTGATGCGTGAGATCGAAGCCCTGGCCAGGGCGATGGATGTGGTTTTCCAGGTCGATATCGTGGTTACCAACCTCGAAATCCTGAGAAATTTGCTGCCCACCGTGGCTACATCCATGCAGAGGGACATGCGCCAGGGTAAGGAATCCGAGATAGATGGCCTGGTGTTCGAGGTCGTGCGGATGGGCAAACGGTATGGAGTGCCGGTGCCCGCGTATGAGAAGATCGCCAAGAAATTCGGCTTCGAGCCGGAGTAAAGTGGCAACTGGTTTTGTAATAGTGATATTAAGGCGGACCCAAGGAGGTGCATCGCGATGCGACCTATTCCGGTCAGAGGGGGAAGGGGTTTCTTAAGCGAAGAGGAAAAGGCCAATAGACCCGAAATAACCCTGGCCTTGCTGAAGCGCATTTTCAGCTATCTTGTACCTTACTGGAAGCAACTGATGGTGGCTGTATTTGCAATCATCGCTTCTTCGATTTTTGGGATTTTGCCCACCCTGTTGACGGGCAAAATCATAGATGACGGGCTCATCAAACAAGACCTGAGGATGCTTGTAATTTTGATTGCGGTCTCCTTCCTGGTGCTAATCATTTCCAACTTGATCGGCGTTCTGGAGAGTTACCTGAATGTCTGGATGGCCGCCAATATAACCGGGGATATGCGCAGCAAGATGTATAGCCATCTGCAGAGGATGTCCCAGCGTTTCTTTGCCGACAGCAAGCAGGGTGACATCATCACCCGGGTGACCAGCGACATCGACGGGGTTGAGAACGTGATCAGCGGCACCCTGGTGAACATCCTCAAGAACCTCATCAACCTGACTGTTGCCCTGGTGGCTCTCTTCAGCAAGAATCCACTGCTGGCAGCAATTGGGATGGTTGTTACCCCATTGTTTATCTTGCCTACTAAGAGAGTAGGCAAAAAGCGCTGGGAGATAACCACCGAATCCAAGAAGCACCAGGACGAGGTCAACCAGATCCTGGGGGAAACCCTCAGTGTCAGCGGGCAGCTGCTCTCCAAACTGTTCGTCAACCAGCAGATGGAGTACGAACGCTATGATAAGGCTAACCGTGCCATGATCCGGCTCAATGTCAAGGAAAGCATGGCAGGGCGCTGGTTCTGGGTCAGTATGTACGTGTTCACCAACATAGGACCGATGCTGATTTACCTGGTGGGCGGACTCCTGATCATCAGGTATGGGAATACCAGCCTTACCATCGGCGACATAACGGTGATGGTGGCTCTCTTGAGCCGCATGTACTTCCCGGTCAATTCCCTTTTGAATATTCAGGTGGACCTGATTCGCTCCTTGGCTCTTTTTACCCGCATCTTCGAGTATTTCGACCTGCCGGTTGAGATCGACAATGCTCCGGATGCAGTAATCCCGCATAAAATCGAGGGCAGTCTCACCTTTGACCATGTTTATTTCCACTATAACCAGGGGCAGCCGGTCTTGAAAGACATCGATTTCCATATCGAAAAAGGACATACCACGGCCATCGTGGGCCCTTCGGGGGCTGGCAAATCCACCATAATAAGCCTCATTCCACGGCTCTATGATGTGACCGGGGGAAGGATTCTTATCGACGGGATTGATATCAGGCGGATAGATTTGGACTTCTTGCGCCGCAATATAGGGGTGGTCACCCAGGACACCTACCTGTTCAACGGGACTATCCGGGAAAACCTGCTCTATGCCAAGTCCTATGCCACCCAAGCCGAGCTGGAAAAGGCCTGCCGGGAAGCCAACATTCATGATTTCATCAGCAGTCTACCCCAGAGCTATGATACCCAGGTGGGCAACCGGGGAATGAAGCTTTCCGGCGGAGAAAAGCAGCGCCTGTCCATCGCCAGAATTATCCTGCGGAAACCGGCCCTGCTGATTTTCGATGAGGCCACCTCCTCCCTGGATTCCATCTCGGAGCAACTGATCCAGGAGGCCATAGA
>CAZYGL010000258.1:0-3030 GCA_964647335.1 uncultured Syntrophomonas sp.
CAGCTAATTATTCTATAATTGCTAATGTCAATTGAACAATTAACAAGCGATGAACCGGAGTAGTAGACAATCCGAAAACAGAGAGCCGCCAGATGGTGCGAGGCGGCAACATTGTTGAACTCGCCGGGGAGCACCGCAGGCGATAAAGTAGCCTGTGGCGGGATATCCGTTATCATATCGAGTGGACAAATCGTGGGGCTATGGCGAAGTTGGGATCGCGCTTGAATGGCATTCAAGAGGCCGTGGGTTCGAATCCCACTAGCTCCACCATTTTTGTATTTGTCAACAAGGGTGGTACCGCGGGAATTATGGCTCTCGTCCCTTTCGGGATGAGGGTTTTTTAGTTTTCTGCAGAATTATTGGAGGAGGTTAATATGGAGAGCAACTACAATTTCAAATCGATCGAACCTAAATGGCAAAAAATTTGGGAAGACCAGGCTTTCTTCCGGGTATTTACTGAACCAGAGCGCCCCAAATATTACAACCTGGAAATGTTCCCATACCCTTCCGGCAATCTGCACATGGGGCATGTCCGCAATTACGCCATAGGTGATGTGGTTGCCCGTTTCAAGACCATGCAGGGGTTCAATGTTTTGCACCCCATGGGTTGGGATGCCTTCGGACTGCCTGCCGAGAATGCCGCCATCAAACACGGCCATCATCCGGCCAAGTGGACCTATGCCAATATCGAGAACATGAAAGTGCAGCTCAAAACCCTGGGTATCAGCTATGACTGGGACCGGGAAATAGCCAGCTGCAAACCGGATTACTATAAGTTCACCCAGTGGATGTTCCTGAAATTGTATGAAAAGGGCCTGGCCTATAAAAAGAGCGCCGCGGTCAACTGGTGCCCTTCCTGTCAAACAGTGCTGGCCAATGAACAGGTGGTCGATGGGGCTTGCGAGCGATGCGACACGGTGGTGGTAAAACGCCAGTTGGCCCAGTGGTTCTTTAAAATAACAGATTTCGCTGAGCGCTTGCTGGACAACCTTGAGATCCTAAAAGGCTGGCCGGATAAGGTCAAAACCATGCAGCGCAACTGGATAGGCCGCAGCGAAGGATGCCAATTCGACCTGGCTATCGTTGGCCGCCAGGAAATACTGACGGTCTTTACGACCCGTGCCGATACGGTATTCGGAGTAACCTACATGGTACTGGCTCCGGAACATCCGCTGGTGGAAAAGCTTGCCGCCGGAACCGGGCAGGAACAGGCGGTTAAGGACTTTGTGCACCGCATGCAGTTCATAAGCGAAATCGATCGCACTTCAACCGAAACCGAAAAAGAAGGTGTCTTCACCGGCGCTTATGCGCTTAATCCCATGAATGGCCAGGAGATACCGATCTGGATAGCCAACTATGTTTTGATGGACTACGGCACTGGAGCTATAATGGCGGTGCCGGCCCACGATGACCGGGATTTTGAGTTTGCCCGCAAATACGATCTGCCGGTCCAGGTAGTAATACAGTCCGAGGATTCCCCAGCTTGTGGCGAAGAGATGCAAGCCGCCTATACAGGGGATGGCAAAATGGTCAACTCCGGAGCATATGACGGGCTGAGTGTAGCCGAAGGGCAGAAGCAAGTTACAGCTTATATGGAGGCCCAAGGATTTGGACAGGGTACTATCAATTACCGGCTGCGGGACTGGCTCATATCACGTCAGCGCTATTGGGGAGCACCGATTCCCATCGTTTATTGCGATGATCATGGCATGGTCCCGGTACCTGAACATGAATTGCCGGTAGTACTCCCGGAAGATGTTGAATTCAGGCCTTCCGGCGAATCTCCCCTCAACTATGTAGAGACCTTTTATAAGACCACCTGCCCGCTTTGCGGGAAACCTGCCCGGCGGGAGACTGACACTATGGATACCTTTGTATGTTCTTCATGGTATTTCGATCGCTTCTGTGATCCCCATAATCCGGACCTGCCATTCAGCAAAGAAGCTGTGGATTATTGGATGCCGGTAGATCAGTATATCGGCGGGGTGGAGCACGCCATATTGCACCTGATGTATTCACGATTCTTCACCATGTTCCTCCACGACATAGGTATGCTTTCATGCGAAGAACCCTTCACCAATCTTTTGACCCAAGGCATGGTCTTAAAGGACGGGTCCAAGATGTCCAAATCCAAGGGCAATGTGGTTAGTCCGGAGGAAATCATCGATACCTTTGGCGCAGATACCGCCCGGCTGTTTATCCTTTTCGCCTCTCCCCCGGAGAGGGATCTGGAATGGAGCGACCAGGGCGTGGAAGGATCATCTCGTTTCCTGAACCGGGTATGGAGGCTGGTCTACAACTGCAGCGCGGACATCAGGGGCATCCAGCTGCCTCCCTCCTTTAATGAGCTCACTCCCGATGCGCGCCGGCTAAGATTCAAAACCCATGCGACCATAAAAAAGGTCACCGAAGACATAGAGGAGCGATTTAATTTCAACACCGCTATCAGCGCGATTATGGAATTGAGCAACATGCTGAATTCGTACAGGGAGCAAGACGAGCAGGACCTAGCGGTCCTTAAAGAGGCCGTGGAAATGATGATACTGCTTCTTAGCCCCTTTACACCTCATGTCTGTGAAGAACTATGGAGTGCCTGCGGTCATGAAGGAAGCATTTATCACCAGCCCTGGCCTGCTTATGAAGCAGATGCCCTGGTGCAGGACGAATTGGAAATAGCGGTCTTGATCGGCGGAAAGGTTAGGGACCACCTGGTGGTACCGGCCGAAATCGACGAAAAGAAGCTCGAAGAACTGGCACTGGCTCAGCCCAAGATCAAGAGTATGACTGCGGGCAAACAAGTTGTCAAAATAGTGACAGTGCCCGGCAAACTGGTGAATATAGTACTTAAGTAACCCGCGGGGCATTATCCAGCCGGGAAGATTATTCGCGGCAAGCACTGAGAAAAAGAGAAACCGGGCCAAGGCCCGGTTTTTTCTTCCGATATCCGTTTTCAATCATGCTTGGCTCTAATCGGGCCTTTCCACCGAAACCTTGCGGGCATCGGCCCACAGGCTCTCCAGTTTGTAATAA
>CAZYGL010000259.1:0-1333 GCA_964647335.1 uncultured Syntrophomonas sp.
GGAGGCCGTTCTCTTGGTAGAAATCACGAATTTGAGCAAAATCTATCATACCCCCCATCAAGAGATTTTAGCGTTGGATGATGTCAGCCTGACCATCGAGCGAGGGGAAATCTTTGGCATTATCGGCCTCAGCGGTGCCGGCAAGAGCACCTTGATACGCTGCATAAACATGCTGGAAAAACCCACCCAGGGTACAATAATCGTAGACGGGCAGGATATCACCACCCTTAAGAAAAAGGAACTTAGGCTGGCTCGGCAAAAGATAGGCATGATCTTCCAGCAATTCAACCTGCTGTCTTCCCGCAACGTTTTCGACAACATCATGTTTCCCCTGGAAATCGCCCGTACCCCGGTTGACCAGGCTAGGAGACGGGTAAATGAGCTGCTTGAATTAGTGGGAATAGCTGATAAAGCCCGGGTTTACCCCGATCAACTCAGCGGAGGACAGAAGCAGCGGGTGGGCATCGCCCGGGCCCTGGCCAATGATCCGAAACTCCTGTTATCGGATGAAGCCACCTCGGCTCTGGACCCCCAGACCACCCGCTCGATACTGAAACTGCTTAAGGACATCAATTCCCAATTGAATCTGACCATCCTGCTTATCACCCACGACATGAACGTGATCAAGCAGGTTTGTGACCGGGTAGCAGTCATCAGCGACGCCAAAATCGTTGAGGTTGGGAATGTGCTGTCAATATTCTCCAATCCTGGCACACCCACCTCCAAGAGCTTCATCAACGCCATGGTCAGTGAAACCCTGCCGGGGGACTATTCGGGGGGGCTCTTGAAACCCCATGGAGATAAGTATTCGCGACTGGTCAAGGTTGCGTTTATCGGGGCTTCTGCCGGAGAGCCCATAATTTCATCAATGATTAAAAAATATGATATAGATGCCAATATCCTCTATGGGAACATCGACCGGGTCCAGGATGTGCCCTTCGGCAACCTGACCCTGGAATTGCTGGGAGATCGCGCCGCAGTTGACCAGGCAATGGAATACCTGGGCAGCCGGGGACTGGAAATCGAGGTGATGGGTTAGATGGCGGACATGATATCAAACCAGATCCCGCTTCTAATGGGTCTCAGCTTCTGGGCCGAGAATGCCTGGATAGCGGAGAAGGTGGTGACTGCTGCCTGGGAAACCCTCTACATGGTGGCCATCTCCACCGGACTGAGCTACTTGCTGGGATTGCCCCTGGGGGTGGTCCTGGTGACCACAGCCGAGGGGCATATACTGGAGAGCAGGACCTTCAACCGCATCCTGGGGGCAGTGATCAACGCTGTACGCTCCATACCCTTTATCATTTTCCTGATCCTGGTGATTCCATTGACC
>CAZYGL010000259.1:1343-2453 GCA_964647335.1 uncultured Syntrophomonas sp.
CTATCGGAACCGTGGCCTCCATAGTCCCCTTGACCTTGGCCGCGATTCCTTTTGTAGCCCGTATGGTTGAAAATTCCCTCAAGGAGATCCAATGGGGGTTGATTGAAGCTGCTCTGGCCATGGGAGCAAATGCCTGGCAGGTTATCACCAAAGTGTTGCTGCCCGAAGCCCGTCCGTCGATGATCCTGGGGGTAGCGATCACCACTATCAACCTGGTCGGTTATTCAGCCATGGCTGGAATTGTGGGAGGAGGTGGACTGGGGACCCTGGCTTATTATTACGGTTACCAGCGTTACGAAGACGTGATCATGTGGACCACGGTGATCGTCCTCATCGCGTTTGTACAGTGCGTCCAGGTGCTCGGTGATCGTATGTCGGCAAAAACCATCAAACAAAGGAGGTAATTTGCATGAAAAAGGCCCTGGTAATTCTGGCCGCGATGTCCTTATTGATCCTGGCTGTGGCTGGATGCGGAACCAAGGAAGCCCCAGCTCCGGCCACCAACAAGCTGATAGTAGGAGCTACCGCCAAACCACACGCGGAGATCCTGGAAGTGGCCAAACCCTTGCTGGCCAAGGATAACATCGACTTGGAGATAAAAGTCTTCACGGACTATGTACAGTTGAATCCAGCTCTGAAAGATGGGCAGCTGGACGCCAATTTCTTCCAGCACATACCCTACCTGGATGACTTCAACAGCAAGAACAACGCCAACTTGGCCTGGACCGTCAAGGTCCACAATGAGCCAATGGGCATCTATTCCAAAAAAATCACCAACCTGGCCAACCTGGCCAGTGGGGCCAAAGTTGGTATCCCCAATGATGCGACCAACGGGGGCAGGGCCTTGATGGTCCTGGCTGCGGCTAACTTGATCAAATTAAAGGACGGGGTGGGGGTCAACGCCACCGAAAAAGACATTGTGGAGAACTCTAAAAACCTCAAGATAACGCCGATGGATGCGGCCATGTTGCCCCGTACTCTGGAGGATGCCGACATCTGCGTGATCAACAGCAACTATGCCCTGGAAGCCAAGCTGAATCCGGTCAAGGATTCGCTGTTCATGGAACCCAAGGATTCACCCTTTGCCAATGTGCTGGCAGTAAGGGCTGC
>CAZYGL010000259.1:2463-3011 GCA_964647335.1 uncultured Syntrophomonas sp.
AGCCGGCTATTGTTAAATTAGGCCAGGCTTTGCAGTCGCCGGAAGTCAAGAAGTTCTTGGAAGACAATTACGCCGGCGCCTGTGTTCCTTCTTTCTAGGCCGGGGAGGAGAAGAGATGGAGAGAATCGCATCCAGCCTCATCGAATTGGTGGGCAATACACCCTTGCTGGAACTGGGCAGATTCCGGGCGGACCAGAACCTGGAAGCCAGGATTTTGGCCAAGTTGGAGTATTTCAACCCAGCTGGCAGCGTCAAGGATCGAGTTGGGTATGCAATGATCAAGGATGCCGAGGAGAAAGGCCTGATTACTTCGGATACGGTTATCGTAGAGCCTACCAGCGGCAACACTGGTATCGGGCTGGCCTTGACCGCAGCGATCAGGGGCTATAAACTGATCCTGACCATGCCGGAAAATATGAGCATGGAGCGGCGCAAACTGCTAAAGGCCCTGGGAGCGGACATCGTTTTAACTCCTGCTGAAGAGGGTATACCTGGATCAATCGCCCGGGCCGAGCAGATGACCAGTCAGATGCCCAATGCTTTTATGC
>CAZYGL010000260.1:0-2992 GCA_964647335.1 uncultured Syntrophomonas sp.
GTTGACAGGTATCCACACCGGAATGTACGGTGCGGACCTGACGGACTGGGATCTTACCGGGCTGGTGGAGAGTTTACTGGTCAGCAACAAGGGGGAATTCAGGATAAGGCTGAGTTCGATCGAACCAGGGGAATGGCATGATGATCTCCTTGACCTCATAGCTACTGAAAGCCGGATTTGCAGACATTTTCATATTCCTTTACAGAGTGGCAGTGACCGCATCCTGGCTTCTATGCGCCGGGGCTATAATCGTGAGCAATACCGTCAATTGCTATCACGCATCGCCCTGCTCATTCCCGGTGCAGTCTTCACTGCGGATGTGATGGTGGGTTATCCCACCGAGACCGAAGCTGATTTCCAGGACACCTATAATCTGCTGGCTGAATTGCCGGTCCTGGAGCTGCATGTCTTCAAGTACTCCCCCCGGGCGGGTACCATTGCAGCCGGAATGCAGCCCCAGGTGGAGGCCAGGGTCAAACAAGCGCGCAGCCAAATGCTTCTGCAACTGAGCCAGCAAAAAAAGCGTAACTATCTGCGCGGTCTGGTAGGTCAGGAGGTGACTGTATTGGTGGAGCGCCGGCTCTATGATAACTTCTATGCCGGGCTCAGTGATGATTACGTTGAGGTCCGGATGGCATCGGAAATCGATCTGGTTGGAAAGCTGGTCAAGGTCTTGGTAACTACAGCCGAAGATGAATATGTGAGGGGGACTCCTTCCACCCTAGCGGGACCAGCGATTTAGAATCCTTGCAGCATCATTATCGGCCGCAGGCAGATAGATCCCTATAAGAAGGGATCTTTTTTGTGCTGTAATTTTACTGCCTGGGATGTAAAAAAATAGTGACAAATTCATATAAATGGAATAAAATTCTATAAATGGCAATAACGAATCATCTGCGGTAGGAGCGGCTATACTCTGACGTAATGCCAAGAAAGTGTGAGAGGGGAGTATAGAATGGGTGAGTTCAAATTTGAAATTACTGCTGTCCTGGGGATCTTGTCCGAGGGCACCAAAGGCTGGCAGAAGGAAGTCAACATGGTTAATTGGAATGAGCGCGGCCCCAAGCTGGATATCCGCGATTGGGGCCCGGAACATGCCAAAATGGGCAAGGGGATAACTCTAAACCGTGAGGAGTGGCAGAAGTTGAAAGAAATTCTGAACCGCCTGGATCTGGAAAGCGAATGATTCGGGGGAGGAAATAGGACAGCTGGTGCAAAAGGAAAGACAGTCTAATGTGTCCAGCCGGTGATAATCTGGGCTGAGGTTTTGGTCTATAACAAATCCTCTTTGTAAAAAGGGCAATATTTGATAAAATTATTAAAACATGGCCCGGCGTCTGGAACGAACCATTTGTGATCGACCAAACGTGATGGGATGCAATATTCGCCAGAATAAGGAGGTGAAAGCTGTGGCTGTACCCGATTGTCTGTTCTGCAAAATAGTAAGTAAAGAAATCCCCGCTGCGATTGTCTATGAAGATGCCAAATTCGTGGTGATAAGGGACATAAATCCGGCCGCTCCCGTCCACTTGCTGATAATACCAAGGATACACCTCGCTTCCCTGAATGAAACCAGTGATCAGGATGTGGATACATTGGGGCAAATTCAATTGTTGGCGGCTCGCCTGGCCAAGCATGAAAACATCGCCCAAAATGGCTATCGCCTGGTCAATAATTGTGGTCCCTGGGGAGGGCAGAGTATTTATCACCTTCACTATCATTTAATTGGCGGAAAGCAACTGGGTTGGCCTCCCGAATAATCTTGACTGATACTACCCCAGATTGTAAAATATAATGGTGTTTATCGAACCCGGTCAGGTGAGGGGAGGGATATAATGAGCGAAGTAAAGGTTGGCAAAAATGAATCCCTGGACAGTGCCCTGAAGAGGTTCAAGCGTACTTGTCAGAAATCGGGGGTTATGCAGGATATTAGAAAGCACGACCACTACGAAAAACCCAGTATCAGAAAGAAAAAGAAATCTGAAGCTGCCCGGAAAAAGAAAAAATTCTAGAAAAGACCAAAAAGGAGCCTGGCAGGTGAAAATGCCAGGCTCTTTGATAACTTGGACCTTTACAGGGGGTGAGCACTTGACTTTCATGAACAAGGGCATGCAGAGCAAAAAGCAGAGAATGATCGTGGTTGCTGTGATAGCGGTGGTTCTGGTAACTTTCCTGTTTAGTATTGTAGCTATGTCGATATGGTAACAAGGACAATATTCCGATACACGAGACGTGTCCCAGACACGTCTTTTCAATTGGTGCCTATAAATGCACGTGCTTGGTCGATCAATACTTTTTCCAGTAAACCGGGGCCCGTTCATGGTGCGGGAATGCCGGTTCAAGGCTCCGGATTAGCTTGAAAAGCACTGATTATGCTATAATGAATCAGCAAATATGGTTCCAGACAAGGAGGTTTAAGGATTTTTGGCCTTTAAAGAGAGCAAGTATACCATTAAAGACAACCAACAGGCGGCAATTTTCTTTGGCAGTGGGGATGAAAACTTTCATTATCTGCAGGAAATCCTTGATGTTGATATATCTGCCCGGGGAGCTGATATCTATGTATCCGGCTCAGCCGAACAGGTTGACCACGCACTGCAACTAATCGCCGACCTGATGGATGTAGTCGAAAGCGAAGGCCAGCTGAATCCCAACGATATCGGTTACCTGGACAAGCTCCTGAAAAAAGGCGACCGGCCAGGTTACAAAGACATAGTCTCGGGAACCCTGGTAACCACTTCCCGGGGCAAAGCTATAAAAGCCAGGACTATAGGCCAAAAAAGGTATGTGCAAGCGATCCTGCGAGACGATGTGGTGTTCGGCATCGGGCCAGCTGGAACCGGCAAGACATACCTGGCAGTGGCTATGGCAGTAAGGGCTTTACGCAATAAAGAAGTGGAAAGGATAATTTTGGTAAGACCGGCAGTGGAAGCAGGTGAAAAACTGGGATTTTTGCCAGGCGACTTCATCGAGAAAGTGAATCCCTATCTGC
>CAZYGL010000261.1:0-2990 GCA_964647335.1 uncultured Syntrophomonas sp.
GGTGGCAAAAGAAACCATGGCAGAAGTCAGGGAAGCGATGGGTATTGATTATTTTGGGCCCAGGAGCAATAGGCAATAGCTGACCGGAACGGATGGGGGCATAATCCAAGGCTGCAGTCAGGCAAGGATTTCACATGCCCTGACCCACATCTCCAATTATCTACCCTTAGGAGAAGAAATAATATGGCCGATATTTTAAAACTCGCAATATGTCAAATGCTCATTGGGAGCGATAAATCCGCCAATCTGGCCCATGCTGGGCAAATGGTTGACGAGGCTGCCCAAAATGGAGCCCAAATAGTGGTTCTCCCTGAAATCTTCTCCATGCCCTACCAGACTGACCTTATGGTCAAGCATGCAGAAGTCTGTCCGGGACTAACAACAGTTTATCTGGCCGACCTGGCGCGCAGCAATCGCGTGATTCTGGTAGGCGGCTCTATCCCTGAAAAAGATGAAGAGGGACGTATATTCAATACTTCTTTCATTTTCGATGAACAGGGGCTCTTGATTGGCAAATACCGCAAGATGCACCTGTTCGATATAGACATCCCTAACCAGATGACTTTCCGTGAGTCGGACGCGTTTTCTGCCGGCAACAGCTTGGAGGTTGTCCAGCACCCCACTCTGAAACTGGCGGTAATAATATGCTATGATATACGTTTTCCCGAGCTGGTTCGCTGGGCAGTCCTGGAGGGAGCCCAGCTGTTGGTTGTGCCTGCTGCATTCAATATGACTACCGGTCCGGCTCACTGGGAGATTCTGTTCAGGACACGGGCAGTCGACAACCAGCTGTTCGTTGCAGCTGCATCCCCAGCCCGCAACATCGGCTCCAGTTATCAGGCCTGGGGACACTCCATGATTGTCGATCCTTGGGGCACGGTCATTGGCCAGGCCGGCAGTGATGAAACCATACTCTATGCTGATCTGGATTTGGATATGATAGGGCGCGTCCGCCAGCAACTGCCGCTCCTCAGGCACAGGCGCACCGATTTATATAGGTTTTGTTATCCCTCCCCATAATAAAATCGCCCCGTTGATAAGGGGCGATTCCTTGCAGAGCAAATACAAACCTTGTCCATCATTCCTTAGGCTTGGTCAGGTCTTCCCGCAGATGGGCAGCTTCCCGCAAAAAGACATGTCTGATCTCTGCCTGCTCCAAGTGGGTATTTACATGCATCAGGATCCTGATGCATCGCGGTATGGAACCCTGAACAGCTATTTCCTGGCTGCAGAGCAGCGGAACCAGGTGCAGACCCATAGTGCGGGCCGCTTCCGCTGGAAACGCAGACTGCAGATCTCCAGTGGTAGTGAATATTATGCTGGCAATATTCCTGGAGTCGATTTGATTCTGGGCGATGATCTCCTCCAATACCTCCCGGGTTGCCTGCAATACCTCCGCCGGGCGGTCTTCCCCAACTGTTATTGCTCCCCTGATTCCTCTAACCATACTGCCATCCTGCCTTTCGAAGCTTTTACTTGTTAATAAATCCTGGTCCAGCATGCACCTTTTCTTCTCGCCGGGTTATCCGGCCTTACCGGTCTATGGAACCGCCCGGTGGCCCAGTCCGATAGCTACTTCATCCAGGTGGAGAAGCCCAATCCCGAAAAAGATTGCCACACTGACATGGTCATGATAGCGGGATACCCCTATTTTACCGCCCACGTTAAGCCCCAGGGCTTTGGGCATGATTTGAGCCAGGGCCTCACGGGTCGCCCCCGCTACCGCCCCCTCATCCGGATGGGTCTCTTTTATAACTCCCTCGCGTTTAGCGGCCACAACTGCCCTTTCGACGATCTTGGCTACAGCGGAAATAAACTCCCCTCCATAGTCCACAGCTACTGCTTTGATGCCCTGTTCATCATATAAAGCTTTTTTGATCATGACTTCTTCCGCCCTCGATACTGAAAGGGCCATTTTGATAGCTGCGGTTGCGGCCATCTTGCTCCCTGATTCCACTGCCCTACCCCCTCCCCATTTCTCTAATTTTACATCAATCCTCTATCCCCAGGCCAGATGATTCAGCCGTGTTGAGGATGGCCATGGCCAGCGCCGCGGCGCCGTAGCCATTATCGATGTTCACCACACCTACTCCGCTGGCGCAACTGTTCAACATGGCCAGCAGGGCGGTAAGCCCTTGGAAACTGGCCCCATAACCTACACTGGTCGGCACCGCAATTACAGGATGGTTGGTTAAGCCACCTACCACACTTGCCAGGGCGCCTTCCATCCCGGCCACAACGATGATTACCTGGGCCCGGTTGATCCTCTCCAGTTTGTCCAGGAGTCGATGTACTCCAGCCACGCCCACGTCATAGATCCGGTCGGTCTGGGCCCCCATGATCTCAAGGCACAAGGCGGCTTCCTCGGCCACTGACTGATCAGCCGTACCTGCAGTCACAACTGCAACTTTTCCTCGGCCGTTGAGGGGCTGGCGCTGAATATATAACAGCCGGGCTCCGGGATCGTACTTTACGTCCGGCACTGCTTCCCTTACCACGGTGAAATCATCCTGAGTGGCCCGGGTGCCGATCAGATTATCGTGCTGACGCGATAATTGAGCGAATATAGCCACAAGCTGCTCCGGATTCTTGCCTGCACAATAAATTACCTCCGGGAAATTGTCCCGTACCGCGCGATGATGGTCCAGCTTGGCGAAATCCAAATCCTCATAGGGCATTATCTTCAAGGACTGGAAAGCCTCGTCTACCGGGACTCTGCCGTTTTGCACATCTAACAATAGCTGCCGCAGGCGTTGTTCATTCATTGTCCTCTCCCCTTTTGCCCTTGATTTCATATTCGGAATAGACGGGTGAAATCCATTTAAACCCGCTCCGGTTGAGCGCTTCCTCTATAGACAGTCGCTCTTCCCTTGCCCTGGGAAGGTCTAATTGCGTAAATTCCAGGCGCGCTTCTTCTCCCCCCCACCTGATCCGCACCTGCTCAAAGCCCATATCATGAAGGGCCTCTTCAGCTTGACCCAGCTTCTGCA
>CAZYGL010000262.1:0-2981 GCA_964647335.1 uncultured Syntrophomonas sp.
AATGGGCTATAATCCTGCCAAATACTATACCGGCCGTTCACCTTTGGAAGCAGTTAGCATGGGCGTAGAACTAACGCCTGCTGATATGGCCTTGCGCTGCAATCTGGTCACCCTTTCTTCCGAATCCGAATACCGGGACAAGACCATGGTAGATTATTCCTCCGGAGAAATAAGCTCAGCGGAGTCAGCCCAGTTGATTCGCGCGGTCGACCAGATATTGGGAAACGAGACCTTCCAGTTCCATGCCGGAATAAGTTATCGTCATCTGCTGGTTTGGAAAAATGGGCTGGGCAAGGCTTTAGAACTCACCCCCCCCCATGACATATCAGACCGGGTGATAAAAGACTACCTGCCCTCCGGAGCAGATAGCGCGCCGTTGCTGGAACTGATGATGAAGAGTGAACCCATACTGACTGATCACCCGGTCAATCAAATGCGACGCCTGCGGGGAATTAATCCCGCCACTTCCCTTTGGTTTTGGGGGCAGGGCGGCAAGCCGGCACTGACAAGTTTTCGCGACAAATATCAAATAGAGGGATCAGTCGTATGTGCTGTTGACCTGGTCAAAGGATTGGGCATATGCGCCGGTCTGAAGCCGGTAAAGGTGCCAGGCGCTACCGGTGGTGTAGTGACCGATTTTGCCGGCAAAATCCGGGCGTCACTGGATGAGTTGAAAGCCGGCCAGGATTTTGTGTATCTGCATATCGAATCCCCCGACGAAGCAGGACATCATGGTGCGATGGACAAGAAAATCTGGTCTATCGAACAGATCGATCAGTTGGTTGTTGGTCAGGTTCTGGCTGAACTCGATGATTTCGATGATATCAGGATCTTGATCATGCCTGACCACCCTACCCCGATCGCTGTAAAGACCCATACCAGCGATCCGGTACCCTTCCTGCTTTTTGACAAAAACAGACCGGTTGATTCTCACGCCAATCAATTTGACGAAGACACAGCCGCAGCATCGGGGGTCTATATAGCCAACGGTCACGAGTTGATGGACCGCTTTATCCTCAGTCGTTAGCCCAATAATAAGATCAGCCCACCTTCCGGGTGGGCTTTCTTTTTTTCCAATTTTACTGCAGACACCATTCTCTCTGCTTAGATTCCCAGGCAGCTTACAATTTAAGAAATTTAGCCACTGTGGCCTGCATATCTTCTTTGGAGGTGACTGTGTCATGAAGGATTGGGCGCTGGTCCAGCCCTTTTATCGCTGCAGGTATGGGGGTATCGGTAAATTCGGACAATACCTCCAGGACCGAGAATTCATTCTGCCCTTCCAGCAATTCCAAGGGCAGTATGGCCTCAGCCACACTCTTTCCGAATTTATAAGGGCTGGCGGTGGACGCTATGATAGTCGGGGTCTGGTCACCGGTTGCCAGAACATACTTGTCATATACGTCAAAACCTACGGCGGTATGGGTATCCAGAAGATAGCCCTCTTCCTGCCAGATTTTGCGGATAGTCATATGGGTCTCGTCATCACTGGAGAAATCCGCCCAGAAATACTGGTCCAGTTTCCTGGCGGTCTCCATGTCGACCTGATAACTCCCGCTATCTCTGAGTACTTCCATCCACGCCCTGACCTTGAGCGCATCATGACCGGTCAGTTCAAACAGCAACCGCTCCAAATTTGATGAGATCAGTATATCCATGGATGGGGAGATGGTCTTCACAAAGCTCCTTTTACGGTCATAGTGCCCGGTACGGATGAACTCAGTCAATACATTATTGGCATTGGATGCGCAGATCAGGCGATTGATAGGCATCCCCATCTGCCCCGCATAGAAGGCTGCCAGGATATTCCCGAAATTGCCGGTAGGCACGACTACATTCACCTTATCCCCGGCAATCAGCCGTTTCGCACCTACAAGATCCGCGTAGGCCGATAAGTAGTACACTATTTGCGGCAGGAGCCGCCCCCAATTGATTGAATTGGCTGACGACATCTTCATCCCATGCTGAGCCAGAATGTCTATAAAGGATCGATCGGAAAATATCTGCTTGACGCCATTCTGGGCATCGTCAAAATTACCGTTTACGGCAGCCACAAATACATTGCTCCCCGATTGGCTGATCATTTGCCGTTTCTGCACTTCGCTTACCCCATCCTGGGGATAGAAGACGATTATTTTTACCCCGGGAACATCTTTGAAGCCTTCCAGGGCGGCTTTGCCGGTGTCGCCAGAAGTGGCTACCAGGATCACTATTTCGCTCTGTTCCCCGGTTTTCCGGGCGCTCGCGACCAGCAAGCGGGGCAATAGCTGCAAGGCCATATCCTTGAACGCGCAGGTAGGCCCGTGCCAAAGCTCCAGGACGAAAACCTTCCCGCCCAGCTCTGCCGTCGGCGCTATTCGCGCATCATCGAAGTTGATTGCATTGTATGCCCCTTCCACGCAATCCCGGATCTCATCGGCCGTAAATTCCTCCAGGAAGAGCCCCAATATGTGGCATGCCCGCTCCTGATAATTCTGGCTGGTCATCAATTCCCAGTCAGCGGAAGACAAAACCGGGATCTGGTCAGGAACGAATAGTCCGCCATCCGGAGCTAGTCCCATCTTTATGGCCTCCGCTGCGCTCACCGGGAAGTATTGTCCTCTGCTGCTGGAATACCTCACGTATTAGCCCCCTTTTGCATTCGTTCTGTTTCTTCCAGTATTTAATATTCTATAATGAAATGCCTTCAGGTTAAAGCGCTGACATAATAATCCTAACCATAATGGTTTGTTTCCGTGTATGATATATACAACCTGAACGTCTGTACCGCGGGGCCTTTAACCTGATTGGAGGAGTGAAAACATGCCGCAACTGCTGATCGCTATACTGGTTATTGTTGTAATTAAGCTGCTCGTGGATGCAGCCAAACCTGCCCAGGGTAATCGAGGCCGTTCCGAGCAGGGTGATTTCATCGATATCAGCGAGAAGTGGATACAGGCGGACAATATGCCCTATCGGAAAAAGGAAACCTTGCTGGATGA
>CAZYGL010000263.1:0-2980 GCA_964647335.1 uncultured Syntrophomonas sp.
AAACCCCGGTGGAACTGGGCAGCCAATTCGAAATAATCAGGCAGATCCTGGAGGCCATGAACATAACCTTTATGGAGGTACAGGGCTATGAGGCTGACGACATAATCGGCACCCTGAGCCTCCAGGCGGAGCAGGCAGGGATGGAAACAGTCATAGTCACCGGGGACAACGATACTCTGCAACTGGTATCCCCGCATACCCAGGTCTATATGACAAAAAAAGGCATTTCCGAAATAGAGATCTATGATACGCAGAAGGTCAGAGACAAATGGGAAGTTGAGCCGGAGCAAATGATAGAGATCAAGGCACTCATGGGGGATAGTTCAGACAACATCCCGGGTGTGCCCGGAGTGGGGCCCAAGACCGCAGTTAAACTGATCAAGGAATTCGGAAACCTGGAGAACCTGTATGATAACCTGGACAAGGTGGGCGGCAAAAAGCTGGCTCTGAACCTGGCCCAGCATCGGACCCAGGCCTTTATGAGCCGGGAACTGGCTACAATCATCAGGGATATGGAGCTTGAAGCGCCGTTGGATGAGTTTAAAGTCCAGGAAGTTGACCGGGCTGAACTCATTCCTCTCTACCAGCGGCTCCAATTCAATAACTTACTGAAAGCATTGCAGGAGACTGTGCCCGCTCCTGTGCAAAGGGCAGGGGAAATCGAGGCTCAAATGATAAGCTCTCCAGAAGATGCGAAATTGATACTGCAATCGATAGATAGGCAAGCGGGATTAGCAATCCAGCTGGTCACAGATTATCACCACCCCATGTGGTGCAAAATCCTGGAGATATACCTGGCTGCGGGAGATCAGGTCTATTGCCTTGATGTCAGTGCCGGCAAAGAAGCAAGGCTGGGATGGCTGCGGGACATGCTCCAGGATGATAAGCTGCCTAAATACCTCCATAACGCAAAATTTGCCCAGGTAGTGCTTTTACGGCAGGGTATTGAACTCAGGGGCGTCACAGGCGATACTCTACTGTATACTTATGTGCTGGACCCGGCTTTTCCCAGTGAAGATCTTCGTGCAACGGTGGCACATCATCTGCAAATAGACACCTCTCAAAGCAGCCCTGCATACCTCACTGCCCAGGTCAAGCAAGTCTATGACGAATTGGCTAAAAGTGCTGCGCCGGAGCTGACCAAGCTGCTGGATGAAGTTGAGATGCCGCTGTCCGAGATCCTTGGCGATATGGAATTCTGCGGAGTGAAGGTGGATCGCAGGACTCTGGCGGCTATTGCCGATGAACTTGGCGGGCGGATTGCCAAGGCCGAAGGTAAAATATATGCTTTAGCCGGGGGGAGCTTTAATATCAACTCTCCTAAACAACTGGGCAAAGTACTTTTTGAAGACCTGGCCTTACCGGTAGCGAAAAAGACCAAAAGCGGTTATTCCACCAGCCAGGAGGTTCTGGAGGAGTTAAACGGGCAGCATGAGATCATTGCTTATATCATGGAATACCGTCAGCTCAGCAAGGTGAAGTCCACTTATGCAGATGCTCTGCAGACCCTTATCCATCCGGACACGGGCCGTGTCCATACCATATTCAAACAGGCTATTACAGCCACGGGGCGGCTCTCCAGTGTAGAACCCAACCTGCAGAATATACCGATTCGTTTGGAGGAGGGCCGGCAGATCAGGAAAGCGTTTGTGGCCACCAACCGGGACTGGGTCATATTTTCGGCCGACTATTCACAGATCGACCTGCGTTGTCTGGCCCATATAAGCGGTGATGAGACCTTGATCGATACATTCGCCAGGGGGATAGATATCCACACCCGGACCGCATCGGAAATTTTCGATGTTCCTCTGGAAAAAGTTGACCGTGAGCTGCGCCGGCGTGCGAAAGCGGTCAATTTTGGGATCATTTATGGCATCGGCGATTTCGGTTTAGCCAGGCAAACCGGGGTCCCCCGGGCCGAAGCAGCCAAATACATAAGGGAATACCTGGACTCCTACCCAGGGGTTCGGCGATACATGGAAGAGGTAGTAATGTTCGGCACGGAAACGGGTTATGTGGAGACCATTCTGAACAGGCGGCGCTATCTGCCTGACCTGCGTTCCAAAAACAAAATGGTCCAGTCCTTTGCCAGGAGAATGGCCTTGAACACCCCCATCCAGGGTTCTTCTGCCGACATTATCAAGCTGGCTATGCTGAAGGTCGCCAGCGGCTTGGAAAAACGAGGACTGCAATCGCGCATGCTTTTACAGGTACATGATGAACTTATCCTGGAAGTGCGCAAGGAAGAACTGGAGTTTGTAGCCGACCTGGTCAAAGACTGTATGGAAAACGCCTATGATTTGAAGGTTCCCCTGGTGGTTGACCGCAAGGTAGGCAAGGATTGGTATGATATGCAGAACTGGGAATAGTCAGGATAGGAGGTGTTTGTGATGCCGGAACTGCCGGAAGTGGAGACAATAAGACTTTCTTTGCAGGGTATTATTGGAGTCAAAATCGACTATATTGAAGTCAGGCGCGGCGATATCATTCGCCAGGAAGACTTCCCGGCTGAGGAGTTGCACGGGCAAACCGTAACCGCCATCCGAAGAAGAGGCAAATACCTGGCTTTGGAACTGGCTAATGGTTTATGCATGGTGGTGCATATGGGGATGAGCGGGCGCTTCTATCTCCAGCCAGAGAGTGAAGCGATTGAAGTACCCCACGTGCATTTGGTAATACATTTGGAAAACCAGATGCAATTGATCTACCAGGATGCCAGGCGCTTTGGAGGAGTCTGGCTCTGCCGGGCCCCGGAATCACTTTTCGTCCGCATGGGTGTGGAGCCTCTTTCCAAAGCCTTTTCGGCAGAATACCTGGCCGGAATAACCCGCAACCGCAAAGTAGCCATAAAGACATTGCTTCTCAACCAAAACCTGATTGCTGGCATCGGCAACATATATGCGGATGAAGCCCTTTTCAATGCTGGAATCCGAGGAGATCGTCCGGCCGGGAGCTTACTGCCGGGGGAAATAAAACGGCT
>CAZYGL010000264.1:0-1523 GCA_964647335.1 uncultured Syntrophomonas sp.
TTGTCGTTGCGGAAGGTGTTATAAGAAACATGTGAAAACCAGATGTCGAAGCTGGTTGGGCCAATCTCCTTGCGAAAATCTTCCAGAACTTGAGCCAGTAAAGTCGCATAATTACTATCTGTGGACATCCGTGAAGCCTCCAATGCAAATATGGGGATTTGGTGGAAAACTTGGGTATAAACACTTTGCAAATATGGATATCTGAGCAGCAACCATATTAAACCATAAAAGGTTAAAGAAGGTTAACGGCGATAGAGATACCGTATATATACTAGCAGATTTTGTGGGGAAATTGAAGTATTATGAGGTGGAGAGATTCTTGACACGGCGAGGGTTTTGTAAATATAATAATATGTGCTGGAATTTTTAAGGGAGGCAATTAGATAATGAAAAGAACCTTTCAACCCAAGAAGAGACAAAGAAAAAGGGTCCATGGATTTATGAAGAGAATGGCCAGTGCTTCAGGCAGAAAAGTCCTGGCTATGAGAAGATTAAAAGGTAGGAAGAAACTCTCTGCATAGGTCGTGTGAACGACCTATTATTTTACTGGCCTAAAAGGATGGCAGATGCTGGAGCAAGAAGCAAGAATAAGCCGGGGTAAAGACTACAGTCAGATATATAAAAAAGGACGTCGGCTGGCTGGCAAATATTTAATCATATTCGTCTGCCCCAACCAGTTGCCACGCAATCGATTTGGGATAGTAACTTCCAAGAAGATTGGCAATGCAGTTGTGAGAAACCGGGCGAAAAGGCAACTGCGGGCTATCATAAGGAAGAATGCGGCCCAGCTGCCTCCGGGAAACGATGTGGTGGTAGTGGCCAGGTACAATATTAAGGAAGCCATTTTTGCTGTGCTGGAAAAGGATTTATTACGGCTGCTCAAAAAGGCTGTATTATTATGAAGATTATCTTCATCGGAATTATCAAAATATATCAAAAATTGAGCAGATTCAAGCGTCCGTCCTGCCGCTTCTATCCGTCCTGCTCCAATTATTCGGTCGAAGCGTTGCAGAAATATGGTGTAGTAAAAGGTGGATGGCTGTCCCTGCGAAGGATAGCCCGCTGTCATCCGTTTAATCCTGGCGGATTCGATCCGCTGCCATGATTCTAATGCAGCTACATATTAAGGAGGTGGCACCTGCCGGCGAGGCCGGTTTTCGCAGGCAGGGATAATACTTGTGGCAGGCTTTTGTACAATGGTTTATTGAGATCATCAAGCTTATCTATGGCTTTACCGAACAAATAGGGCTGCCGAGCTATGGGCTGGCCATTATTTTTATGACCATAGCCATTAAATTAGTGATGTTTCCCCTCACCCAGCAGCAAATGCGCTCCATGAGGGGAATGCAAGAAATCCAGCCCAAAATGAAGTATATCCAGGAAAAGTTCAAAGACGATCCCCAGCTTATGCAGAAAAAGATTATGGAGCTTTACAAGGAACATGGCGTCAATCCTATGGGAGGATGTCTGCCGCTGATTATCCAGATGCCGATCTTTATAGCTTTGTACCAGTCTTTGATGTC
>CAZYGL010000264.1:1623-2979 GCA_964647335.1 uncultured Syntrophomonas sp.
AAAGAAAAAGATGCAGGGTCAAACAGTCGAAAAAAAAGGAAAAAACGTTGATGAAGCCATTCGGGCCGCCCTGGACGAACTAGGATGCGAGAGGCAAGATGTCTCGGTGGAAATACTTGAGGAAGGCAGCAAGCGATTGCTTGGCTTTATGGGCAGCAAACCTGCGGTTGTAAAGGTTTCACTGCGTGAAAGGCCCGAAGCCGAAGCCCAGAAGGTAGTAGAAGAATTGCTGCAGAAAATGAACATTGACTATCAGATTGATAAAGTCGAATGGGATAACGGGACCACGAGAATAAATATCGTGGGTAAGGATATGGGTCTGCTGATTGGGCGCAAAGGAGAAACCCTCAATGCCTTGCAGTTTATATCGGGATTGATGCTCAATCGCAAGCGTGAGGAAAAGATACGGATCGTCCTGGATGTTGAGGATTATCGCCGCAAGAGAGAACAATCACTGGAGGCACTTGCACTGCGTTTGTCTGAAAAGGTCAAACAGACCCAGAAAAATGTGATCATGCGGCCAATGAGTTCACAGGAACGCAGGATAGTCCATACCCTGCTCCAGGGAGATCCGCAGTTGGTGACCTATTCCATGGGCGAGGAACCCAACCGAAAAGTAGTGATTGCTCTGAAAAAGTAGCATCCTAAGGCCCTTTGGAAGGGCCTTTTTTTTTGCCCGCAGGGAAGTTCTTCCTGGCTGAGCGGGACTGAATGCAGTGTATGTTGGCGGCGAATTTGGTAAGATAGAAATGATTATGCTTTGACAAGGAGAAAGGCTATGTTTCAGCAAGAAAATATTGCTGCGCTTGCTACTCCCCCGGGGGAAGGCGGCATAGGCATTATCAGAACCAGCGGGCCTGGGGTTATAGAACTAATCTCCCCCATTTTCGAGTCATCCGGGGCTCGGGAGTTGACGCAAATACCCGGAAATCGGCTGGTACTAGGCTGGTTGACTGATCGATACGGAGAGAGGATCGATCAGGTGCTGCTCGGGATAATGCGAGCTCCGTATAGCTATACCGGAGAGAATGTAGTGGAAATCAACTGTCATGGAGGCCATCTGCCCTTGCGCAAGTGTTTGCAGCGCTGTTTGGAGGTGGGCATGCGCTTGGCGGAGCCAGGGGAATTCACGAAAAGGGCTTTCCTCAACGGCAAAATGGACCTGAGCCAGGCAGAGGCAGTGGTGGATATTATCCGGGCCAAGACCGACCGCGGCTTGCAACTGGCTTTAAAGCAACTTGATGGCAGTTGGGGTGCTTTAGCGGAGATTGAAGACCAATTACTGCAGCTGAATGCTGCCGTCGAAGCCAGCCTTGATTTCCCGGAAGAGGTCGGGGACATAGACTATGGGCAGGC
>CAZYGL010000265.1:0-2957 GCA_964647335.1 uncultured Syntrophomonas sp.
CCGTTTCTTCCAGGTCATCTTCGCAATCGGATACAGTTTATGGTTGCCCTGCCCAAGAGGGGTCTCGGGCTGGAATACCACCGCTTGCGTGGACTTGGTGAAAACCACCTTGCCATCCTGGCGGAAGTACCTGATCAGCACGATGCACTTGTCCGTGCCCTTTATCTCATGCTGGGCAGCATCATACCCTTCGTTCTTGGTCTCCTTGTCCGGCTGGATCAGGGCCAGCTCCTGTTCGGGGATCCCGTTGGCCCTGCCCTGCTCGATGACATCCAGGACCAGTTCCCGTTTGGAGATGATGATGCTCGGTTGCTTCTGCACATCCAGGATCTGTGGATTACGCACGAAGAAATTGATGGGATCTATCTCCTCCCCTGCCATCATACCTATCCACCTCTGCCCCTCAAGGCCGCCCTCCGGGTCTCTGTCCCAGTAATAGTGGAGCAGTCCCGTGCCGATGTTAGATGCAGTATCGAGCATCTCCTCGTTGAGCATCTCCTGCTTGATCTCCTCCCATGTGGCATCAGCAAATCGGGTGTACTTCTCGCAAGCATCCTCCAACTTCTGCTGGATCATCTCGTCAAAGGTCGCATCCATCGGGGAGTAGATCATCTTGATGTTCTCGTTCATAACCGAGGAGACCTTATGGTCCTCGATGTAGGCGATCATGTTCAGCACAGGCCTGGGGAGGTTCTTGGTACGGTCAGTAGCTGGGGGCCATTGGTCTCCCGCTTTGAATCTCTCGTATTCGGGCCACTTCTCGGCGAATCCCATCTCCTTCTGGTACTGGAGCCCCTCCTCGTATTCTTTCCATATCTCAGCTGCTGTAATAGGCGCCACTTTCACACTCAATCGTCCTCACTCCCCTTCTCCCCGTTCAGCCATTCGTCCATCAGGGACTGCATCTTGGCTGCCTGGGTCTGCTCCGCTTTCGCCTGGAACACATCCGCAATCGGCTTTAACGGATTTGTTACGGGTTTATCCGGTTCCTTACCCTCTTTGGTCTGGATCTGCCATTTAAGGCCCATGTAGACTGCCCAGAGGACCAAGCCTCCAGTAATAAGCATGGTGACCGGTACTGCTATCAGCAACTCTACCATTCCACGAATCTCCCTCCATCTCGATCCCCGTCATCAAACGGAAATGCGATCCTCTTCTTCTCCGGCACAATCAATGCCGGAGTGGGTCTACTCATCAATCCGTACCGGCAGGACTCAGGCCCGTGGTCCTCGACCTTGTCAGAGACATCCTCTACCCTGTGGTCATCATGCACCAAGGCCGGCAGGGTTCTTATCAGCTCAATGCAGGTATCGAATATCTGCCAGTAAGGCAGGCCATCAGGTGCTATCGCCAGGTACTCATGCATCCGCTGCCAGCCGTTGAGTCGGTCGGTGTCTGCAGGAGTCCAGTGGATCCCGTTCTCCAGGAATGTGTCGGCAATGCACTCCCCTCGAACTTTTCCCGTGCCCCTCTTCTGCCACATGTCCGGGCTGCCTACTCCGTAGTCGATGGTCTCACCCACCTCCAGTTCCAGGATCAGCTTCGCCACCTCGGTGACTGTCTTCTGCCGCACATATAGCTCACGGTAGGTGTAGAGCCGGCTGTCAGGGGCCACACAATGCCAGTAGACTGCGCAGGGATCATTGTAGCCCCAATCTATAGAGCGGAACCTACTCCACCTGGGATCCAGTTTGAATGGTACTATTGTGTGGATGTCCCTTCTGAACTCCCGGAAGTACTGTCCGGCATAGACATCCCAATCACCCTCCAAGAGTGCCCTCCGCTCATCAACAGGGAGTGCCATCAGCCTCTTGATGTAGTCAGGGTCATTCTCCATTAGTACTCTGTTGTCGTAGACCCTGGAGGGGATGAAGCACCTTGTCAGGCCAGTCTCAGGATCGATGACCACCTTATATGGCCCGTTATCAACGAATCGCGACTTTACCCATCCGTGGCCAACTCCTCCAGGGTTGGAACTTGCCCGGATGTAGCATCTGATGCTCTTGTCCTTGGTCCTGCACCTGGAGTGGAGGTACAGGTACTGGGTCTCTGTGAACTGGGTCAGCTCATCAAAGGCGATGTACTGGTACTGTTTGCCCTGGTATTTGTATTTGTCATTCTCATGGTCCATGGTGGCGAACAGGTACTGAGCTCCGGAAGGGAAGATCCACCTCTTCTTCTGCTCGTTCCACAATGAACCTGGAAAGACCAAAGGAAAAAGCTCCAGGGATCTGTCGATCAACTCCTGAAGCTCCGGGAATGTCCTTCTGAATATAATTGCCCGGTAGTTTCGCTTGTGGGCCTGTCTCAGCCCCTCAAAAAGGAGGGAGTCTGACTTTCCGCCACCGGCAGCGCCGCCGTATAAGACCTCGAATACATTGCTCTTATGGAATGCTATCTGTGGCCCAGGCTGAGGTGACCAGAGAACCGGAGGACCTCCTGGTGTTCGGGGAGCAATGGCACTCACTCAGCACCATCTACTTCCGGCAAGGCAATCACCCCGAACTGGACAGGTCCGCCATCCGGGCCGGAGATCCCATGCTCCCGTTTGTCCCTCCAGAGGTCGGGTCTCCTGTTCTTCAGCCAGAAGATCATGCTGGTCGGATCAGGAGCAACCTGTTTGCGGGTGATTTTGGTCACCAACATCTGGCCTGAAACGGGGTCTCGTTCATAGGTCAGCTCGTCGTACTCATAGCCATTTGCCCGTTTATGGAGGGAGTTCTCGACCTCGATGTCGACTACTTCCTTCCCCCGTTTTAAGGCGGCCAAAAAAGGCGGGTGTGCATTCTTATATGTCTTAAGGGTAGTTAGGCTGATACCCAGATTATGAGCAATCTGCTCTTCAGTAAGACCGTTCCTACCCCACGCTTCGACAAGTCCCTGGTTCAGTTTCTCCTCAACCTCTGGCCATTTTGATTTCGCCATTATCTCACCTCAATTCGGGCAAAAGAAAAAGC
>CAZYGL010000266.1:0-2941 GCA_964647335.1 uncultured Syntrophomonas sp.
GGAACTGGGCAGATTCCGGGCGGACCGGAAACTGGAAGCCAGGATCTTGGCCAAGTTGGAGTATTTCAACCCAGCTGGCAGCGTCAAGGATCGGGTTGGGTATGCCATGATCAAGGATGCCGAGGAGAAAGGCCTGATCAATCCTGATACGGTTATCGTAGAGCCCACCAGCGGCAACACTGGTATCGGGCTGGCCTTGACCGCAGCGATCCGGGGCTATAAACTGATCCTGACCATGCCTGAAAACATGAGCATGGAGCGGCGCAAACTGCTAAAAGCCCTGGGAGCCGACATCGTTTTGACTCCAGCTGAAGAGGGTATACCCGGATCAATCGCCCGGGCCGAGCAGATGACCAGTCAGATGCCCAATGCTTTTATGCCCCAGCAGTTCAAAAACCCGGCCAATCCCGCTGCTCATCGCCAGAGCACCGGACCCGAGATATGGCGGGATACCGACGGGAAGGTCGATATATTTGTGGCCGGGGTCGGTACAGGAGGCACCATAACTGGAGTGGCCGAAGCATTGAGAAAGTTGAAGCCCGGAGTCCAGATAATAGCTGTGGAGCCCCAGGGATCCCCGGTGCTGTCCGGAGGCAGTCCGGGACCGCACGGGCTGCAGGGGATAGGGGCAGGATTCATCCCTGATGTCTACAATGCCGCCTTGATCGATGAGGTATATCAGGTCCAGGATAAAGAGGCCTATGAAACGGCCCGCTGCCTGTCCCGCCTGGAAGGACTGCTGGTGGGGATTTCCTCCGGGGCTGCAGCCTACGCCGCGGCCCAGATTGCCCGGAGACCTGAAAATAAGGGCAAGACCATCGTGGTGTTGTTGCCTGACACCGGGGAAAGGTATCTTTCCACCCCGCTGTTTCCGGAAAGCTGATAAAGCTTGCGAATAGCGAATAGTACAGTATTAACCAGTTGGAAGAGCCCGGGATGTAGCCATCCCGGGCTTGTTTGTCAAGAATTCCTTCCTCTTTGCCGCCCATACCTTGCGCAGGTCTTAGACGATAGTTCCGCCGCCGATCACTTCATCCCCGTCATATAGGACCACTGCCTGGCCCGGGGTAATAGCCCGCTGGGGAGCATCGAAATCCACCCTGATCCGGTCCTGGTCAAGGGGCTGGATCCAGGCTGCCACCCGGGGAGCCGCGTAGCGTATCTTAGCCATTAAACGGACAGGTCCAGCCAGGGGGACACCCGAGACATAATTGACATTGCTTGCCTCCAAGCTGGCTTTGAATAGCTCCTGGTTGCCGCCCACCCATACGGTGCTGGTAGCGGGATCAATCCCGACCACATAGGCCGGGTAACCCAGGGCCAGGCCCAAGCCCTTCCGCTGGCCGATTGTGTAATGATGGATTCCACGGTGGGGGCCCAATAATTCTCCGCGGGTGGAGCGGAACTGGCCTGGCGCCAATTTAAGACCCGGATATTTCTCCACGAATTCACCGTAACGGCCTGAGGCCACAAAACACAGGTCCTGGCTCTCGCCTTTAGCGGCCACGCTGAGGTTGGCGTTTTCAGCCATTTGCCGGATCTGGGCTTTGGTGTAATCGCCCAAAGGAAACAGGGTATGTTCCAGTTGGCATTGGTTCAGGGTATAGAGGGCATAACTCTGATCCTTGCCCTCATCTAAGCCGGAGTACAATCCCAACCGGCCTGTATCTGCATGGCGGATGATACGGGCATAATGGCCGGTGGCAATAAAATCGGCCTGCATTGCCAGAGCTCGGCTGAGCAGCAATTTGAATTTCAAATAGCGGTTGCATGCGATACAAGGATTGGGGGTGCGCCCTTGCAGGTATTCCTGGCAAAAGTATTCTACCACATGAATCCGGAACTCCTCCCGGAAATTGAAGACATAATGAGGGATGCCAAGCTGGCTGGCTACCTGGCGGGCATCGTGCACTGCCACGGAACTCCCGCACGAACCAGGATGTTCAATGCCGGCCTCCCATAACTGCATGGTTACGCCCACCACATCATACCCTTTTTCTTTAAGCAAGAGGGTGGCCACCGAACTGTCCACCCCTCCGCTCATGGCTGCTATGACTTTCTTACCCAAGGCTGGTCTTCATCCCTTTCCATGAAAAACGGATTCACAGGTCGCCGCCGATCGTTCCCGCTGCATTGCTGTTTTGGGCCTCCCGGGCCAGGTCGGCCAGGGAGTAGGAGTCAAGCACCAGAGCTATGGCGTTTCTGACCTGTGTCCATAAAACCCGGGTGACGCAATGTTCCCGGCGCCGACAGCTCTCCGGATCGGTTTCTGCCACACACTCCACCAGTGCGATAGGTCCTTCCAAGACCCGGATGATATCCCCAGCAGTTATTTTCTCCGGATCTCCTCCCAGGAAATATCCTCCCTGGGAACCGCGGATGCTTCTCACCAGTCCAGCTCGCTTCAGTGGCACCATCAATTGCTCCAGGTAACGCTCTGATATGCCCTGGCGCTCGGCGATGGTACGGGCGACGATGGGTCCCGTGTCCAGGTTTTGAGCCATGTCGATCATGGCCCGTAGGCCATAGCGGCCGCGTGTCGATAGTTTCATGTTTGGCCAACTCCTTTTCACCTGAGGCAAACAATGCCATCTATACCATCAACACGCGGCTCAGGAAGCCAGTTCGATCATCTTTTCCAGGGCCACCGCGGCTTTTACCCTGATATCCTCAGGAACTGTCACTTTGGTCTCCATATGCTCCAGGGAATAGAGGATCTTCTCCGGGGTTATTTTCTTCATGTCCGTGCAGACCAGTTCCGGATCCGCCAGGATCAACTTCTTGTCCGGGTTGAGCTCTTCGATCTTGTGCATGATCCCGCATTCGGTACCGATAATCAATTCCCGCTGCGGACATTTGCAGGAATGACTGATGATCCCCGCCGTGCTGCCTACATAATCAGCCATCTGGATCACTTCCGGCCGGCATTCCGGATGGACCA
>CAZYGL010000267.1:0-2940 GCA_964647335.1 uncultured Syntrophomonas sp.
ATAAACAAACTGACAAAAATTACAGAAATAATGAATAAAATTTCTTTAGAAGAACGCAAAGAAGAAACTGGAGATTAGAAATAACAAAAATTAGGGATAATACATGCGTGAATCTTCTTCTTGATCTACGGATGTCTAATTGGAGCCAGCGGCAACTATCCGGAATTTCCGGATAGTTCAAATAGAAGATCTGCGCGAGGTTGCATGCGGATCTACATTTTGAGCACTTTTTGACCACCGCAGCAGTAAATTTGTCCCAGACAAGACGCTCATTTTCTAGGCATTGTTGACATGCTTTTAACCCATGGAGATATTCGGTGGATTTTGCAACGCGCCAGGGTATCGTTTAGAAGGGTGTCCTGATCTCAATGCTGATGGCGGTGATGCATGTCCGGAGCGTGAGGATGCGTGTGGTGTTTGGCAGGGTGACTATGTTCGTGGCTATGGGCGCCGGTTACCCCGAAATCATGCGGGTGGTCGTGATGTCCATCCTCATGGTTGTGGCGGTGTTCGTGAGTCATTTCCGGATGCATATGGCTGTGGCCGTGATGCTCGGAAACAGCAAAATAGGTGCCTATAAGCATTAAGACCAAGGCCAGGGCGAAAGAGGCGGTCAAGGATTCGCGCAAAATTATCCAGGAAAAGAGGACCCCGATAAAAGGCGCGGCGGCATAGTAGGTGCTTGTACGGGCTGCCCCCAGTTCCCGCTGGGCTGATACGTAAAAGAAGATGCTGAGCCCGTAAGCTACAAAGCCCAACAGCAAAGCCATAACAATGTAGAGACTGTCCCAAATGAATGCATGCATCGCCCAGGTTATGAGCAGTGCCCCCAGCCCCGAACCGAGTCCTTTTATAACCACGATCTGCAAAGGATCCTTTAGAGAAAGCATGCGGGTGCAGTTGTTCTCCAATCCCCAACAAAGGCAGGCCGCCAGGATGAAAAGGGAACCAGGAGAGAGTGTCAGGTGGCGGAAATTGTCAACCGACAGGATAATACTGGCCAAGGTTATTAGGGATATAGACAACCACATGCGTCGGCCAACCGCTTCTCTAAAAATAATCATGGCCAGCAGTGAAGTTGCCACGATCTCGAAATTATTGAGCAGAGCGGCATTCTCAGCAGTTGTCCTGGTCAGCCCCAACATTAATAATATAGGGGCAGCTATATCTAGCCCGACCATTCCCACGACATATGGCAGCTCCTGTTCTGTAATTTTGGCTTCCATTCGTTCCGGTTTGGTGAAACGCACATACCAATCAACCAGTAGCATCCCTGCTCCGGCACCAAGGTAGAGCAGTGCGGCCATCAAAGTGGGAGGTATCTTCACTAGGAGCAGTTTGGACAAGGGCGAGCTGACGCCATATAGAACCGCGGCAAGAATCGCCATGCCAATCGCATATTTATTTGGCTTTTCGAATGCTGACCTGGCCAACACGTTCACCTGTTCCATAATTATTTCCCGGACTTCGGCCGGGCATATTGACGGGAGAATCCTTCCCAATTATAGCTAAAAAGGCATCGGACAGACAGGCTGAAACAAGTAGACAGATTTGTGATCGTGCTAAAACAGAGATAAAATAGCATAGAAAAATGCAGAACATTTGTTATTGGCGCGGATGACCTTACTCCTGGCAAAGGTTGACAAAGCCGGTCGGGACAGGATATCATTTCTGGAAACGAAGCTACTATACAAGCAAATAACATTCATCAAACTGAGCAGGCGATGAACCTTAGGGGTTCGTGGGGCTGGGCTGGAAACGGCAGCAGATAGGCATCTGCGGGACAGGATAATGTTCTGCAGATGTTTTTTTTGGATTAGTTGCCTGCACTCCGATTATGAATGGGGGATGATCGAGATAAAAATCCTGAGTCATCCAGGGGCCTTCGCAATGTGGCTGTTGCGAAAAAGCAGTGACGGCGATAAGGATACATAATATAGTTAGAAAATGTGAGGAGAAAAGTGATTGAACACAAGTCTGATTTTGAATTATATCTCCGCTCATGGCTATATAGCGGCTTATACCGCTTTTTTATTTGAATTGTTGGCGCTGCCCTTACCCGGGGAAACCATAATGACTTACATGGGATATTTGGTTTACCAGGGTAAACTGTCCTGGATAATGAGCATACTATCGGTTAGCCTGGGGGCTTTAACCGGAATAACAGTGGCTTATTGTATAGGGCGGACCGTTGGCAGTCCTCTGGTCTTCAAGTATGGGCACTACGTTAGTCTTGATCCGGACACGTACAATAAGGTTTCTAGATGGCTTGACCTCCACGGCAACAAGATAATTGTGGTTGCTTACTTCGTACCCGGATTGCGTCATGTATCCGGGTACATGTGCGGCATATTGAATTTGCCGTTTGCCGTATTTGCTCGGAATGCGGGCATGGGAGCCATTTTGTATGCGTTTGTTTTCGTTTCCCTGGGCAGATATCTTGGCCCGGATTGGGAAAAACTTTTGTCGATGTTGAGGCTCCATGTTAATTGGGCTGCGAGTGTTCTGGTGCTGGTAATTTTGGGTTGTCTAGCTTTGAAAAATAAAAAAAAGCCAGCCCCAAACAATTTAGCTGCCCTGAAAGGCAGATTGGACGGTGAACCGGGGAGAGAGTATGAACAGGATATTCACGAAGGACACAATAATTGATATAGGTTTTTACGGGGGATTGGCAATAAAAGCCATCAATGCAGTGGTGGAAGTCTTGGGCGGAGTTATGCTGATGCTGATCACACCAGATGGGCTCAGCCAAATTATAAGGCAAATCGCACTTCCGGAATTGAGAGAGGACCCCACTGATCCGGTCATGAATTATCTGCTCGGGCTATGCCAGAATTTTTCCAGCAGCACCCAAGCTTCCATTGCCATTTACATGTTGCTGCACGGTGCAACCAAAATAGCGATTATATGGTTGCTGTGGAAGAAAATATTATGGGCCTA
>CAZYGL010000268.1:0-2938 GCA_964647335.1 uncultured Syntrophomonas sp.
CAGATTATATCCAAGCGCTGCCATTATACTAATGCCATAAATGATAGCTAAAAAAATAACCAGCCCCCAGCGCATGAAAGTATAAGCCCCCGCAAAACGTTCGTAATTATCACGTCGGGGATCAATCAATGGTAAAAACAACATCAACAAATAGATTCCAAACGTCAGGAGGGGCGCAAAAAAAGCTCCGAAAGATTTAGGATAATAGCGGTCGATCTCACCCTGTAAGTTCCAATGTCCTGGAACCATGTCTGGCAAGCGGGGATATATCCAGACAGCAAACACAAACATTCCGATCATTATCAGCCACAACAACCAGTCGCGGCGCAAAGTTTCCCAATCCACTCTGTACATCTTGGAATTATCCCTGATCATCTTGGCTATCCCCCTTATTCTGTTTATGCTGCGCACTACGGTCCGAACTTGTTTCAGTCCCGCCCGACTTGTCAGAAACATTGTAAAACCAGGCTATCATATCCTGAAAAACCGTCGTGTTCAGGGAGTAGAAAATGTTCTGGCCTCGTCTGAAATCCTGTACCAGGTTGGCATGTTTCAGGATATTCAGATGATGCGATATGCTTGGTTTGCTTATTTCAAATTGAGCAGCGATTTCCCCTGCCGTAAGGTCACCCTGCTGCAGCAATTGCAGTATCTTGCGGCGATTGGCATCCGCTAAAGCCTTGAAGATCAAATTAAGCGGCATAATATATCCCCCGGTTATTATTAGATGTTTGTCTAATTATCTAACTGCAGTTTACCTAAAATATGCAACCTTTGCAAGTGGCTATAAACATTTATCCAATATTTTGTGAAATCTTTCTATATGAGTAAAAATACATGGTAAGAGCATTCTCTTTGTATAGATTCGTTTTGAAGACAATCGGCCCATTATTTTACGTTGCACACAGGTGCAGATTCTTGTGTCAGTAACTCCGTCCCTCTGACAACGTCCCTCTGACAAACATGAAAAGAAAGTGTGTCAACAACTCCGTCCCCGTGACAGAAAAGACCCTGCTTGGAGCGCAAGCAGGGTCCATAATAATTATTCATATTAGTCATCCCAAAGGCCGAATTATTGAATGGTTTACCAGCCCCGGCTGCTGCCGCCGCCACCGAAGGAGCCTCCACCGCCAGAGCTGCCTCCTCCACCAAAGCCTCCCCCGCCAAAACCGCCTCCACGGCCACCGCCGCGGAACAGTTGGCCCAGCAGGAAGCCCAGCAGGAAACCGTTCAAGAAGTGTTGATCGAGCCAGATCAGGAAAATAATGAAGACAATCCAGAGGATAACCTGCCAGAGGCTGGCTTCACCGTTCGGGCTAGCCACCGGCACCGGTTCATTTCCTCCCTGAATGTTCACAGTGACCCCATATTCTTTGGCCACCTCGCCAACTACCGCTTTGTAACCGTTAGCCAGTCCCAAATCATAATTGCCCTGGCGGAAGGCTGGCAGCATATATTCGTCCTGTATGCGGCCCGTTTTACCATCGGGCAGGGCTCCCTCAAGGCCGTACCCCACCTCGATCCGCGATTTGCGCTCATCCAGGGCCATGAGAATCAAGACCCCATTATCCAGGTCTTTATCCCCCAACTTCCAGTCACGACCTATGGCCAGGGAGACATCTTCGATCGGATAACCATCCAGCGATTTGAGTGTCACCACCGCTACCTGGGATTTGGTCTGACGGGCCAGCTCCTGGCTGGTGGACACGATCATCTTTTCGGTGTCCGGATTAATCACTCCAGCCTGGTCAAGAACATACAAATCAGGGGTCGGGCTGGGGACTTTATAAGCAGCCAAAACTGCCAGCGGCAACCACAAAATCGCAAACATGAGCACACCGGCAACTGCCAGCCGCAGCTGCTTGCTGCCCTGATGCCTATATGCCCTCCTGAGCCTGGATAATCCTGCCATCATAAGCATGAAACTCCTATTCTAGAACTTAACCTGGGGAACCGTCTTCGCCCCCGCCTCTACCTGGAAATAATCACGAGCCGAAAACCCAAACATCCCAGCTAGCATATTGGTCGGAAATGATTTGATCTTGGCATTATAGACCTGCACTGAATCATTATAGTCCTTGCGAGCAACAGCCAGGCGATTTTCAGTTCCAGCCAGTTCATCCTGAAGCTGCCGGAAGTTGGCATCCGATTTGAGATTGGGATAATTCTCGACAATAACCAGCAAGCGGGACAGGGCCGAGGTCAGCTCTTCATTGGCCGCAGCCTTGTCGTTTACCGTCTGGGCACCCATCAGCCGGCTGCGGGCATCAGCCAGGTTGTTCATGATCTCCTTCTCTTGTGCTGCATAGCCTTGGACAGTCGCTACCAGATTGGGAATCAGGTCAGCCCTGCGCTGCAACTGCACATCGACTTGCGCCCATTTGCCGTTCACGTCCTCGTTCATTTTTACCAAACTGTTGTAGCTGCCAATAATTGGTGCGATCAACAAAACTACCAGTGCCAGGATAACAATCCATGCTTTCTTCAAACCAATCCCTCCCTACGATTTTGTGTCAGCGTCATGTCCAAATTATACCATCATTTTTAGGAGTTTTCAGTAATGTACACCATACCAAGGGTTCCAGGACCTACATGCAAGCCGATTACCGGACCGATGGGGCAAAAAGTAACTGGCAAGCCAAACCTGGACTCTACTGTCCTACCCATTTCAGCGGCTTCTGCTGGAGCATCGATATGGTGGATGACTACCTCTTCCAAACCTAACCGGCTGGCATCACCAGCCATGATCTCCAGGATGCGGGCGATCGCAGCCCGCTTGCCCCTGACCCTCTCCAATAGTTCGGTTTCGCCTTCCCTGACATAGAGTACGGGCTTTATCTGCAGAAGTGACCCCAGGAGAGCCGATGCTCCTCCGATGCGCCCGCCTTTTTTGAGATACTCAAGGGTTGCGGGCACGAAGTAAAACCGTACACGGGGC
>CAZYGL010000269.1:0-2909 GCA_964647335.1 uncultured Syntrophomonas sp.
AAGTGAAGAAGCTTTTTCAGGAAGTATAAGAAATGCCGCCATTTACCCCATGTCCATCCTGATTGTGGCGATTGTCACAGTGATTGTTCTGGCAGTACAAGTCATGCCCCGTTTAACTGGTGTCCTAACCTCTTCAGGTTTGGAGCTGCCCGCTATGACCCGTTGTATTATGGCAGCCACACAGATGCTGCAGGCTTGGGGGTGGGCCATGGGTCTGTCGGTCTGCAGCATAGGATACATAGCCAAAAGGGCAGGGAAAACCATCAAGGGAAGGCAGCTGTATGACCGTATCTATACGAATATACCGATCTTGGGGGGATTCGTGAAGCAGGTTGCTGCTGCCAGGTTTGCCGGAGCCTTAGGCCTGTTGCTTGAGTCGGGGATGCCAGCCCTGCCGGCGTTCGAGACCGCAATAGAGGCAGCGGGGAATTCAGCCATCGCCCAGATCTTAGGCGAGGCCATGAATGCCATCAACGAGGGGGAGACTATGCAACGAGCATTGCAGAACACAGGGATTTTCGAACCTATGGTGATCAGCATGATAGCACTTGGCGAAGAAACCGGCAACTTGGACAAAACTCTGCTCTATGTAGCCCAGCATCACGAGCAAATCTTAAAGAGCACCCTGGAAAAGCTGACGAGCATAGTAGAGCCGGCCTTGATCCTGCTTGTGGCGATTATAGTTGGAGCTTTTGTGGTAGCCATTCTCCAGCCATTGTTGGAGTTGATGAATTTGACCGGAATATGAGACGGGCTGGGGAAGGAGGTTAAACCCATGGATTTCCATGGGGCAGTATGGAAGAAAGGGGGAGGAATGATCAGGAAATTGAGCCCCAGCGTGCCAGTCCTGGACTGGACCAGAGAGAGAAGAGATTTTAAGAAGGTGAGGTCAAACGAATGATGCGGATGTTTTCAAGACTGCAGGGCAGTGAAGGACAAAAGGGATTCACACTGATTGAGTTGATTATCGTCATGGCCGTGCTTACGGTATTAGCCGCCATTGCTATTCCCAGGTATAATGGCATCCTCCATGAATCGAAAGTCAAATCCGATGCGATTACCGCAAGCGGAATCGCAAGTGCGGCCAGAATTCAGGAGACCATGACCGGCGTTCAGGTCATCCCAACCAGCGGATATGAAGGGCTGGATGAAAATTACTTCGAAGCCGGCAAATTGCCCAGTTCAGGCGGAAGTTTCACTTTAGGCGGCGGCGGCAATACTCCCTATGAGGTAACCTGGACACCCGACGTGGGGATTTACAGTGGTAATATGCAGACTGTAACCGAAGGCGGAATTTTTATACCTAATGCTGGAACCTAGACGGCGGGGGGCTATTTTATGCTGACGGCCGATGGAAGGAAATTATGATGGGAATGGCTGCTTGGGGGGCTGCGGGTTTGGCGGGATTGCTAGCCGGATCGTTTCTTAACGTGGCTATTTCCCGGCTTCCCTCAGGGCAATCCGTGGTCTCACCTGGCAGTCATTGTCCCAGTTGCAAACACCGGCTGGGAGCCCTAGACCTCATACCAGTCCTGGGCTACGTGCTGAGAAGGGGCCGCTGCCATTACTGCCAGGAACCTATCCTGCCGCGTTATCCGCTGGTGGAAATTCTAGCCTCACTGGGTTTTATTGCGGTAGCAGAGATATCCGGCTTACCCTGTGCCCTGGTGAGCGGTTGGATATTTACTGCGATACTCATCGCAGCATCATTTACCGACCTGGAAACAGGGCTGATTCCGAACCGGCTCACTTATCCAGGCATTATCGCAGGTATTCTGCTGTCTTCCAAAACAGTCGGTTTCGGTAACTCACTGTCCGGAACAATCTGTTTCGCTGGTCTGCTGTGGGCGGCTGCGGTCTTGTCAAAAGGCGGTATGGGCGGAGGGGATATAAAACTGGCCGCAGTCATAGGCGCTTTCCTGGGGGCCGAGGGCAGTGGCATCACACTATTGCTGGCTTCGCTGGCCGGCTCTGTAAAGGCAATTCACCTGCTGGCTACAGGCCGGTGCAGCAACAAAACATCGCTGCCTTTTGGTCCCTATCTGGCAGGATCAGCCTGGTTGGTCTGGATGTGGGGAGATCGATTGCTGGAACTTTATATGGCAATCATCTCTTCAATTTTCGGGTTTTAAGGTCATCTTAACAGTGCAACCTGGGCTCAGCAGGTTTTTGGTGACATGTATACCCGTATTGAAGCATGGAGATAGGTCCAAATCAGCAGGCAGTGCATGATCCGGCACGAAGTTGGGAATCCCTGCGGTCGATGCAATAATGGCGGTCGTGGCAAAGATGAGGGGTGGATGTAATTATCAACTCGATATATGAAGACAAGGGCTCCAGCCTGGTTGAGATTCTGCTAGCCTTGATGATCACCGGTCTTCTATCCACTGCGATTCTTGCCCAACTGTCATCCATGGCCCAGTGGATCTATGATGCCAAACAGAACAGCATCGCTTCCTGGTACGGAGCTACGTTAATGGCCAGCCTTCGGGACAACTGCCAGCTTCTTGACGAGGATTTGGTCGGGAGGACAGTAAGTGAACTGGATCTGGCCGGTATACCCACCGACCAGGAATTAATCGCAACTGTCAGTCACATCCACCGGCTAGCACCTGACTCAAATCTATATGATGTGACTGTCGATGTTGCGTGGCGGTTCGGTGACAGTGACAGAAACCTGCAGCTCAGCACGATTATCAGAAAGGAATGAGGACCGGTTATGGCCCCAGATATCGATGACAGCAGCGGCCAGACTTTAATAGAGGTCATAGCAGGAATGGTTCTGTTTTCCACCGTTTTCGGCGGATTGATGGCCTTTTTTTTATTTGGAAATAGTATGTTTGTCCATGTCTTAAACCAGACGGATATCCTATATTCAGTCCGACACTCTGCGGGCATTATTGGCCAGG
>CAZYGL010000270.1:0-2899 GCA_964647335.1 uncultured Syntrophomonas sp.
AATGAATTCAATTATATTTCCCGCGAAGCCCTGCAGGAAGCAGCCCGGGTGTTCGGAATCGCTGAATCAGAAGCATATGGAGTCGCGACCTTTTATTCCTACCTGTCGGTAGAACCCCGCGGCAAATATATTATCCGCATGTGTGAAAGCGCGCCCTGTCATGTGGCCGGTGCAGATGAATTGCTCAAGGCGATCGAGGAACAGCTGGGAATCAAGGCAGGAGAAACCACGCCGGATGGCAAGTTTACACTGGAGTTGACCGAATGTGTAGGGCAATGCCAGGCTACCCCGGTTATTACAATCAACAGCGAACCCCTGTTCAATGTGAAACCGAATATGTTAGGCCAGATTTTGGCTGCTTGTAAATAGAGAGAAAGGAGGGGATTGGATTGGCTGAAGAAATGAGAGTCTTATTGGAATATGCCGATAAGATTAATCCTGAAAACGCCGAGGAATATATAAAAGTCGGCGGATATGCGGGTTTGGAGAAAGCCCGCAAGATGGAAACCAATGACTTGATCCAGGAAGTCAAGAACTCAGGGCTCCGGGGCCGTGGAGGCGCTGGATTCAATGCTGGGATGAAATGGAGCTTCGTGCCCAAAAATGCAGAGATCAAGTACGTGGTCTGCAACTTGGACGAAGGCGAGCCCGGCACCTATAAAGACCGGATCATCTGTGAAAAAAATGCCCAGGCCTTATTGGAAGGTATGGCTATTTGCGGGACCGCGATCGGATCCAAACAGGGCTATATCTACTGCCGGGGTGAATATCCCTTTGTAGTCAAGCTGCTGAAAAATGCTATCCAGAGTGCCAAATCAGTCGATGCACTGGGCGACTTCGACATCGAAGTGAGAATGGGAGCCGGGGCTTATGTTTGCGGTGAAGAGACCGCCTTGATCGAATCAATAGAAGGACATCGGGGCGAACCCCGCTTCAAACCCCCCTTCCCGGGTGTAGCCGGTTTATGGGGAGTGCCTACGGTCGTCAACAATGTTGAGACCTTTGCTTGCCTGCCCTATATTCTGACCAACGGAGCTGGGTGGTTTGCAGGAATAGGCGCAGCCAAATACCCTGGCACCAAGGTTTTGACCTTGACCGGGGACATAAATAATCCTACCTATTTTGAAGTGCCTACCAATTATATGCTCCGGGATGTGGTGGATAAATTGGGCGGCGGGGTCAAAGGCGGCAAGAAACTCAAAGCCGTGCAGGTAGGGGGGACTTCGGGAGCTTTTATCCCGGAAGCCAATTTGGATACCCAGATCGATTTCGATTCCATGGGCGCTATCGGTGCAGCGCTGGGCTCAGGGGCAGTGTTGGTCCTGGATGAGACCCGGGATATCGTGGACATCGTGACCAGGATATCAAAATTCTTCGAACATGAATCCTGCGGTAAATGCAATCCCTGCCGGGAGGGAACCTTCCGCTGCCGGGAGATCATGGAGCGGATAAATGCCGGCAAGGGCTGCGCAGGTGACATCGAAAATATACAGCTCTTGGCTAAAGTGATGCAGAAAGCCGCCCTGTGCGGACTGGGACAGGCAGCACCTATCCCCATCACTTCAACTATTAAACATTTTGCTTACGAATACAATCGGAAGCTATTTTAATTTTTAGGGAAAGGAGGATAAAAACGCAATGAATATGCTGACAATAAATGGTAAGTCCATACAAGTGCCCAAAGGCACAATGTTGCTGGAAGCCTGCCGCAGAGCTGGAGCAGACATCCCTACCCTGTGTTATGATCCTGATCTGAGACTGGCTGGCTCCTGCCGTATGTGCGTGGTGGAAGCCAAAGGGCGGCCCAATCTGGTAGCTGCTTGCGTGAGCCCAGCCGACGATGGCATGGTAATAGAAACCGAGAGCCCGGATGTGGTTGAAGCCCGTAAAATTATCCTTGAACTGCTGCTGGCCAGGCACAAACTCACCTGCCACACCTGCGAGCGGGACGGCAGCTGCAAATTGCAGGATTATTGTTACAGATACGGGGTGACCGAATCTCGCTACATGGGCCAAGGCCCCCATTTCACCAAGGAAGATCCTAATCCTTTTATCATGCGGGATTACGACAAATGCATAATGTGCACCCGCTGCGTAAGGGTTTGTGACGAGATTACCGGAGCCCAGGCTATCAATGTCAAGGACCGCGGCCACCATGCTAAGATTTCCACAGTGTTCTACGGCAAACAGGCCGATTCAACCTGTGTTTTCAGCGCGCCCTTTCCTGGCCCTGAACTGGCTCTTGAGGTCGGATACCTCTTTTGACTACCTGTACCTACTGCGGCACGGGCTGCACCTTCGCCCTGAACGTCAAAGACGATAAAGTGGTGGGCGTTACTTCAGTCCGGGACTCGGAGCTGAGCCCGGTCAACAAAGGCGCCATGTGCGTAAAAGGCCGCTTTGGCTGGGATTTCGTCGAATCCCCGGAAAGGCTCACCACCCCGCTGATCCGCAAGGATGGGGAATTGGTGCCCTGCTCCTGGGATGAGGCCCTTGATTTCGCTGCCAATAAGATCAAAGCCATCAAGGAAAAAGATGGCCCCGACGCCCTGGCTTTGTTCTCATCCGCTCGGGCCACCAATGAAGAAAATTACCTGGCCCAAAAGATGTTCAGAGCTGGTATCGGAACCAACAATGTGGACCATTGTGCCCGCCTCTGACACTCCGTTACTGTCGCCGGTCTGGGGGCAGCATTCGGTAGTGGCGCAATGACCAACTCCATCAATGAATTGGAGAAAGATGCCACAGCTATTTTCCTGATTGGAACCAATACCACTGAGAACCACCCGGTAATAGGCTACAAGATCCGCAAGAACGTGCGCTTCAATGGAGCCAAACTGATCGTAGCCGATCCCCGCGAGATAGAGCTGGCTGGTATAGCTGATGTTTACATGCAGTT
>CAZYGL010000271.1:0-2898 GCA_964647335.1 uncultured Syntrophomonas sp.
GCTCGGCGCCCAAACTGATCACAACATTGATTTCCCGCCCTGATTTCACCTTGCGCCCGCTGACCGGATCCTGCGATATGACTGCATCAGCGGGAACCTTTTCATCCACCTGGCGGGCAACAATATTCATAACCAGATCTAATTTATCCAGCTCTGATTCAGCCTGTTTTATGTCCATACCTACGATTTCCGGAACTGCCACTTCCTGCCCAAACAAATTTCCGGCCATCATGTAAAACATCCCTGAGAATAATCCAACCAGGGCTACGGCAATCAATCCCCAGCCCAATCGGCTTACTCTTTTGGTCTTGCCAGGCAGGATACTCCCTTTGCCGCCTGCTTTTAACGCAGCAGGTGCTGCCTGGGCTTCCTTGCCGACGGCAAGCAGTGTATTACGCATCTCCTGGGCACTCTGGAAGCGTTTGTCCGGATCTTTGGCCATGGCTTTGAAAATGATGGCTTCCAGTTCTTCCGGTATATCAGGATTGATGCCCCGGGGTGAAGGGGGTTCGTCGTGGATATGCCTCAATGCCACTGTAATCGGGCTATCGGCATTGAACGGTACTTTGCCGGTGAGCATTTCGAAGAGAACGCAGCCTATTGAATAAATGTCGGTGGTCCGATTGATGCCTTCTCCCCGGGCCTGCTCCGGGGAGAAATAATGCACCGAGCCTACAATATTTTTCCCGTAAGTAATGGTGCTGGTGCTGATAGCCCGAGCAATTCCGAAATCAGCAACTTTGACCATGCCCTGTTCCGTGATCAGTATGTTGTGGGGCTTGATGTCCCGGTGAATTATGCCTTTCTCGTGGGCATGGTGCACCCCGTCGCACACACCTATAGCAATGTTCACGGCCTGCTCAACCGGCAGCGGGGCTTGTTCCCTTATGATTTCCTTGAGGGTTTTACCGTCTACGAATTCCATGACTATATAGTGGACATCATTTTCCTGCCCTACATCGTAGATATTGACTATATTGGGATGGGAGAAACTGGCAACCGCCAGGGCTTCGCTCTTGAACTTCTCCACAAATCCTTTATCCGAAGAGAACTCACTCCGCAATATTTTGACCGCTATGATTCTATCCAGAACCCGGTCCCGGGCCTTGTAAACAGTGGACATGCCGCCTTCGCCGATAACTTCCAACAATTCATAACGTCCACCCAGGGTAGTTGCGTCCAAATTCCGTACCTCCTAATCAGATGCTAATGAGCACAACGGTTATATTGTCAAATCCGCCCTTCTGTAAAGCCTGGTCAACCAGTTTGCGGGCCAGATCCTGAGGTTCAAGGCCAGACCTTATCTCTTGGGCGATTTCCCTATCAGAGATCATATCTGTCAAGCCGTCAGTACACAGCAGTATCCAATCTCCGGTAAGAACTTCCATTTGAATCAGATCTATATCAACTTGCGGATCCACTCCAACTGCCCTGGTAAGAACATGCTTGTACCGATTGACCGCCATATCACTGGCTTCGACCAATCCTTCCTGGCGCAGTCTCTCGGCCAGGGTGTGATCCCGGGTAATCTTGCCAAGCTGCCCCTGATGGAATCGGAAAAGACTGCTGTCCCCCACATGGGCTACGGTCAAGCGTTTGTCCTGTATCACTGCTGCCGTTATCGTTGTCCCCATTTCGAACAATTCCGGGTCAGAGCGGCCTTTTTCGTATACGACCTGGTTGGCTTTTTCTATCGAAGCCAGCAGTACCGGAATTAGTTTTTCATAGTCGGTGAACAACAGGTTCTGCTGCATGGTCTCTATCGTCATTTTCGCGGCCACATCACCGCCCCGGTGCCCGCCCATGCCATCACATACGATAAAAATCCCGCGCTCCATATCGATCCAGTAGCGGTCTTCATTTCTTTTTCTATGCAGCCCCAAATCTGTAATCGCTGCTACTTTCATAACACACCTCAAGCATTCAACATTATCTGACTTTTCGGTCCCGGCGCGCACTGAGCTGACCACAGGCTGCCTCAATATCGGCTCCTCTTTCTTCCCTGAGAGTTACCTCCAGGCCCCCTTCCTTCAACCAGCCGAAGAATCGGCTGACCTTTGACGCGGAAGGTTTCCTGAACTCCAGACCGCTTACTTCATTATAAGGAATCAGGTTAACGTTCGCCAGCACTGGTTTTACTAATTTGATCAGGGCCCCCGCGTCCTCTAAACCGATATTGACATCATCCAGCATTATATACTCGAAAGTCACCCGCCGATGGGTCTGGTCCACATAGGATTTGATCGCCTGCATCAATTCATGCAGAGGGTATTTGCGATTCAAAGGTATCAACCGGCTGCGCAGTTCGTCGTTGCTGGCATGGAGGGAGATGGCCAAATTCACCTGCAAATCCTCCCCGGCTAGCCTTTCGATCCCCTTCACATCTCCCGCGGTTGATACAGTGATATGTCTCTGCCCGATGTTGATTCCCCGGTGGTCATTAAGGATCCGGATCGACTCAACCATGGCTTCATAATTAAGCATGGGTTCACCCATACCCATATAGACTATATTGGTTATCAAGGCTTCATCTGCTGTTTTCAAGCGTTTAGCCAATTCCCGCCGGGATCCCAATACCTGTCCAACCATTTCAAATGCAGCCAGGTTTCTTTGAAAACCTGACTGACCGGTGGCACAAAATGCACACCCCACCGGGCAGCCAACCTGGGTAGAGATACACAGGGAGTAGCGGGTATGCTTGTCCCAGCTCTGGGGTATGACCACTGTTTCAACCCTCTTCTTGTCGTTCATCTCCATCAGGAATTTCCGGGTTCCATCCTGGGAAACCCGCTGTTTTAACACCCTGGGGATGGATATCTGAGCTGACTCATCGAGTTTTGCCCGCAATTCCTTGGGAATATCACTCATTTCATAAAAGGAACTGACCTGTTTGCGGTA
>CAZYGL010000272.1:0-2883 GCA_964647335.1 uncultured Syntrophomonas sp.
TGCAATCCGGGTGACATTCATGATCGAATATACAGGCTGGCCTGCAATGATGAATTTATCGAAAATTGCCTGCCTCAACTTGCACCCCTAAACTCACGGGAGAGGAAGAAACTGCTGCACCTGGAATATTTCCGCTTTGACCCCCTGGGGGAAGATGAGCAAGGCACACCGGCTCTGATCGCCTTTGCCTATGATCCGATCCGCAGAATCGCCCACACTGTACTAAAAATGGGCGGCGAATTACCCTAAAACGATAAAATCCGTCTTACAAATTACTCGGTTTTAAGCTACAATGATTTGGATATATATAAATGAAAAAAAGCGGAACCAAACTTTAGGATGCCGGAAGGGAATTTGATCAAGTGATGAAAAACCACGCAGAACTGGTAGCCCGCGAAGGCTGGATATTTATCCTGTTTTTTGCGGCCTTAACCACAGGACTATACTATTTTGAGGCCTATATTTCGGCCCTGCTTGCCCTGATTCTCACCGGATTTTGCGTGTTTTTCTTTCGCAATCCGCCCCGGACAATAGACGGGCACAAGGGAGTTGTGGTCTCACCTGCGGATGGTCGGGTTATGGATGTAGTCAAGGTTAAAGAAACCAAATACCTGCAAGGTCCTGCCTTAAGGGTAAGAATATTTTTGAGTGTATTCAACGTCCATATCAACCGTGTACCCATTGCCGGACGGGTTGAGTTCAGCGAAAAGGTGCCCGGGTTATACCTGGCAGCTTATAAGGATGAAGCCGGGCAGAAAAATGCGCGTAATTATTTGGGCATTAACAGCGAATGGGGCAAGATATTGGTGGTACAGGTCACCGGGCTGATAGCGCGCCGTTTGGTCTGCTGGGTGAAGCCAGGCGACGAACTTCAGACCGGGCAGAGATTTGGACTCATCAGATTCGGTTCATGCACAGAGATATATCTGCCTAAAAACGCAACCATTCTGGTGCAGCCAGGGCAGAAGGTCAAGGGGGGGGAGTCTCAAATTGCGCGATTTTGTAAGTAAACGCACAGCCAATACGGTTACTTTGATTAACCTGGTATTTGGCTGTTTGTCCCTGATCAGCACCCTGGACGGGAAATATACCATAGGGGCCATGTATATATTGGCGTCGGTGGTCATGGATGGATTGGATGGCCGCATCGCCAGGCGACTGGGAGTGATATCGGATATTGGCAAGGAACTGGATTCCTTATGCGACCTGGTTTCTTTCGGGGTAGCGCCTGCCTTGCTGCTATATGCCCAGGTGCTGCACTCCTTCCCGGCCTTGTTAGGTCTGGTAGCTGCAGTGTTGTACATCAACTGCGGTGCGTTTCGACTGGCCCGCTTCAATGTACTCAATATAAAGGAATATTTTGTTGGTATCCCCATAACCATGGCAGGCGGCATTTTAGCCCTGGTATCGTTGGGAGCAGCGCATCTGCCCCCTTATCTTACCCTCTGTATAGTATTGATTCTGGCTTTCCTGATGATCAGCAACCTTAAAGTGCGCAAGATATAATTAGGTAAACAAACAGCCGCCCGTTGGCATGCCATGGAAGGGGAGGTTGGGTGGATGGATCCGAAGATAGAGGCCTTGCGCGGCCGGGCCCCAGGTATAATTTATCACGAACGGGTGCTTAAAAACGCGGTATTGCTGCCCCTGGTTGAGTACGAGGGGGAAACCTGCGTTCTTTTCGAAATAAGAGCTTCCCATATGAAAAGGCAGCCGGGAGAGATATGTTTTCCCGGGGGCGGAGTTGAGGCAGACGACGAGGGCCAAGCTATTTCGGCCATCCGGGAAACCTGCGAAGAGCTGGGTTTGCAGTCCGAAGATATCGAATTGATAGCACCGCTGGACATTATGGTTTCGCCCTTTGATATGATAATTTACCCCTATCTGGGATATATAAAAGACTATGCCCGGATTGCCATCAATCCCGATGAGGTGGATTCAATTTTTTGCGTTCCCCTTGAATTCCTGCAAAGCCATCAGCCCATCAAGACCAAGATGAAATTAAGCGTGGATGCCCACCAGGATTATCCTTTCGAGCTCATTCCCCAGGGCAGGAATTATCCCTTCCGCCGGGGCGCTTACCCCGTATTTTTCTATCTCTGGAAAGATCAAGTAATATGGGGCTTGACTGCTCTTATCCTCCATCACTTCCTGGAATTATTGCCACAACAGTCCTCTCGGTAGGCCAATTGTAATCAGATACGGCTATAGATGCTTTCAAGCAGGTCGCCGGTTCGATCCGTGTCGATCTTGACTGTTGCTGCATGGTCCAAATGGGTGTATCCCTTGTTGATGATGACCAGGTCCTGGGTGAAGGTGCTGAACTCCTTGACGAAACCGGCCAGGGGATAAACAGTCAGCGACGAACCTATCACGATAAGCAGCCGTGCCTTGAGAATGGCCTCCTGGGCAGCGACAAAGTGCTGAATAGGTTCGCCGAACAAAACCACATCCGGTTTCAAAAGGGTGCTGCACTGGCTGCAGTAGGGTACGACCCCAACAGCGGCATCCACATAAGACTGATCGTATACCTCGTCACAACATGGATTGGTGCACAGGTAGCGGTCTGCGGTGCCGTGAATGGCTATAACCCGTTTACTGCCCGCTTGTTGGTGAAGATTATCTATGTTTTGGGTGACTATGGCCTTGACCAAGCCCCGGCTCTCCAGCGCTGCCAGCATTTGATGGGCCTTGCTGGGCTTTACCGGCGGAAAGGCGAAATATTTCCGGTAGAAGGCATAAAATTCGTGCGGCGATTGGCGGAAGAAATCCACGTTTATGATGCCCATTACCCGGTCTTCTCCGAGTTGACGATATATGCCATTGGTTCCGCGGAAGTCAGGGATGCCTGCTTCAGTGCTTATGCCTGCTCCTGTAACAACC
>CAZYGL010000273.1:0-2881 GCA_964647335.1 uncultured Syntrophomonas sp.
TCATAAAAATATTTATCCTCCTGACTGTGCTTATATACTTAATATCCTATATTCAGAGTTATTTCCCCCCTGAGCGTACCAGGTCAATACTCGGCCGATTCAAAGGTCTCACCGGCAATACCTTGGGGGCTCTGTTGGGAACCATTACTCCCTTTTGTTCCTGCTCCTCGATTCCATTGTTCATAGGATTTACAAGTGCGGGCCTGCCACTGGGGATTACATTTTCGTTCCTGCTTTCCTCACCTTTTGTTGATCTGGCCTCAATGGTTCTGCTGGCAAGCATATTCAACTGGAAAATTGCTATAGTATACGTGGTCGTCGGGGTGGTTTTGGCCATCATCGGTGGTACCATAATCAGCAAAATGAACCTGGAACATTATGTGGCTCCGTTTGTATTCCAACATGACATTTCCGAATATGAAGAGGAGTCTGCGACCATGAGCCGCCAGGAGAGAATGGCTTACGCCCGGGATCAGGTAACCGATATCGTCAAGCGAATTTGGATATATTTAGTCTTTGGAGTAATGATAGGCGCGGCTATCCACAACTATATCCCAGAAGAATTAATTTCCGCGTTGCTGGGACAAGACAAATGGTATTCAGTTCTGTTAGCAACTGCCATCGGTCTCCCGATGTACGCTGATATTTTTGGCGCTTTGCCTATAGCTGAAGCTTTAGTCTATAGAGGTGTCGGTGTGGGCACGGTTTTAGCTTTTATGATGGCTGTAACTGCAATATCGCCACCATCGCTTATCATGCTCAACCAAGTGGTCAAATCAAAACTAATGGGAGTATTTGTGGGTGTGGTTATAATCGGTATTATTATCATCGGTTATGTCCTTAATTTCTTTAATGCTCTACTAATCTAGACCTTTACTTGGGGGGCACTTGTTGTGACAGCAACAATAGTTATAATGACCGCCATTCTCTTTTTACTGGCCATCCTTTCCGGTATGCTAGGTTTGGGGGTAGCGTTTGCAGCGGTACCCTTCCTGTCGCTTTTCCTGCCCGATCTCGTCCATCAAGTACAACCCATCAGCCTTTTATTGAACGGGGTGACCGCTGCTTTCGCAGCTTATGGCTTTTCCCAAAGCGGCTTGGTTGTGTGGCGCAAGGCACTCATCTTGGCGGTAGCGACTACCGCGGCCGCACCGGTCGGAAGTTATCTGGCCCAGAGCACACCCCCACTGTATATCTGGTACCTTTACTTGGCCGCTGTCATTTTCCTGGCCTATAAGTTGTTCCGCCCCACCCAAGCCCGGCCTGGTGCAGAGAATTTCCCCCTGGCGGTTATTCTGGCCCTGCCTATTTCGATGCTAAGCGGTTTTTTAGGTGTAGGGCCGGGCTTCCTGCTCATGCCTACTCTCATCCTGCTGGGCTTCGAGACCAAGAAAGCGGCCGGCATTAATGCTGTAGCCGTCACTCCTCCCTCGTTTTCAGCCCTACTGCCTCATTTTGCCACTGCCCAATTTGATCCACAGCTCACTTGGCTTTTGATCGTATTTGGCGCCGCAGGTGCATTCGCCGGGGCTAAAATCACTAGTCTCTACTTGCCGGGCAACCGGGTTAAGCACATGTTTGGTATTTTGATCGTGGTCATGACTGTCTACAAGGTTTATACTGTTTTATCCGGCTAATTCATCTATTGAGGCCTTTGCTTGCTTACACTGGGCAGTGACCTCTCTAAAATTGACATAATTATTCAGCAAATGTAGAATTATTGTATAGACATATAATGATTAATGTATATGACTATTTGCCATCATTCTTGCACATCTGTCTTAACCTTCGTTTCGTTTTAAATACTATGACTAATACTCAATATTTGTTCGCTCTGATGTCCTTGTCTTTCGAAAGCAATTTCCAAGCTCTCCGTCCAGGTTCGTGAACAAGGGAAAGGGGGGGTGATTTGTCACATACTGGACTACACAATCAGTTGGTTCTCAATCATAAATTGTCAGTTGCCAAGAAGCGCTAAGACGATGATGAAGGAGGTTTTTCTGATGCCAAATCATATACTGGTAGCACTGGATAATTCATCTTATGCTGATAAGGTAGCGAGCTATGCGATTGATGTGGCTGAGAAGATGGGAGGCATCCTTTTCGGCCTTGGGGTAATAGAGAATGCCTACCTCAAAGATTTGGATGAAAACGATCCTCAATCGGTGCTGCAATACGAATATTGGAAGACATCTTTCCAGGATACCCTGAACAAATGCCATAAACTGGCTGCAGAAAGAAATCAATATTTTAAAATATACACCGCCCAAGGCAACGCAGCTGAAGAAATACTCAAATTTGCAGAGCAAGAGAAAATCGACCTTATCATCCTGGGCCACCTGGGTAAAGGTGCTGCAGCCGGAGCGAGCTTCCCCATCGGCAGCGTAGCACAGAAGGTTGCCGCCTTCAGCAAGTGTCCGGTCCTCATAGTTAAGTAGTAGAGTATCCGAATTAGATTAAACCTCTTCGGTAGTAGCCACCAGCATTTACCGGGGAGGTTTTTTGCGGCCACAGCTCATTAATGTGTCTTCATCCACATTCTGTTCCTGTAATTGCTGCAATGCTTTTTACGGGATTAGTTCCTATGGATTCATTCCGCTATTTGGTACTGCAATATCGTCTTTCTCGTGCAGACTTGTCTTTGCCGATGATTTTATGTGTTTTTGCTCTGATAGAAAGCGGGTGTCGTGATGCGATCCGCCGCTGGCAACCCGGAAGAATACTTCAGTCATTTGTCAGAAGAGAGAAGAGCTGTGCTGGAAAAGCTGAGAGCCGTGTTGAAGGATAACCTCCCGGAAGGCATGGAAGAAACCATGGCTTATGGCATGATCGGCTTCGTGATTCCGCCCTGGCTTTACCCGCCAGGATATCAAGCCAGAGC
>CAZYGL010000274.1:0-1623 GCA_964647335.1 uncultured Syntrophomonas sp.
TGGAGGAGGTGAAAGAAATTAATATTCAAGCATTTGTTTTTGTGATTGCGGCTATGCTGATTGGAATCCTGGCAGGTTATTTCGGCCGCAAAAACATAGCGGAGAGCAAGCTCGGCCTGGCTGAAGCTGAAGCGGCCAGAATCGTCGAGGAAGCAACCAAAAGCGCGGAAGCCAAGAAAAAAGAAGTATTATTGGAAGCCAAGGAAGAGATACACCAGAACCGGCAGGAGGCCGAGAAGGATCTGAGGGACCGCCGCAGAGACCTGGACCGGGTCGAAAGAAGGGTCCTGCAAAAAGAAGAACAGATCGATAAGAAAACCGAGAATATTGAAAAGAAAGAGCTTGGCCTGCAGGAAAAAGAGAAAGAAATCGACAAGACTCAACAGGATCTGCAGATGATCGTTACCCAGCAGCTGAAGGAGTTGGAACGTCTTTCGGGCTTGAGTACTGAGGCAGCCAAAGAATTGCTTCTGCATAATGTGGAACAACAGATCCGCCAGGAAACGGCGGTTATGATCAGGACACTGGAGAGCGAAGCCAAAGAAGAAGCTGACAAGCGGGCCAAAGGAATCATATCCCTGGCTATTCAAAAATGTGCTGCTGATGTAGTATCCGAGACTACCGTATCGGTGGTGCCCCTCCCCAATGATGAAATGAAGGGGAGGATCATTGGCCGGGAAGGTCGTAATATACGTACCTTCGAAACCCTGTCCGGTGTGGACCTGATAATCGATGACACTCCGGAAGCCGTCATCTTGTCTTCCTTTGATCCAGTGAGGAGGGAAATAGCCCGGGTGGCCCTGGAAAGCCTGGTGTCAGACGGGAGAATCCACCCCGCCAGGATCGAAGAGATGATCGAAAAGGCCAAAAACCAGATCGATCAGCAGCTGAGGGAAATCGGCGAACAGTCAGCCTTTGAGGTGGGGGTCCATGGTCTCCATCCCGAGATTATTAGACTCCTGGGCCGTTTAAGGTACAGGACCAGTTACGGGCAGAATGTCCTCAAGCATTCTATTGAAGTCTCGCATCTGGCCGGAGTCATGGCTGCTGAACTGGATGCAGACATCATGCTGGCCAAAAGAGCTGGTCTGCTTCACGATATCGGCAAAGCGGTAGATCATGAAGTGGTCGGGCCGCATGTGGAAATAGGAGTCGATCTGGCTAAGAAGTACCGCGAGAGCAAAGAGGTCATTCACGGGATAGAAGCGCACCATGGTGACGTGGAGCCCCAGACAATCGAAGCGATCCTGGTACAGGCCGCCGATGCCATATCAGCTTCCCGCCCCGGAGCGAGAAGGGAAACCCTGGAAACCTATATCAAGCGGCTGGAGAAACTGGAAAATCTGGCTAACACGTTTGCCGGAGTCGACAAATCATATGCCATCCAGGCTGGAAGAGAGATCAGGATCATTGTCAAACCTGAAGAAATCGATGACCTGGCGACTATCACCCTGGTTAAGGACATAGCCCGCAAGATCGAACAGGAACTTGACTACCCCGGACAGATAAAAGTGATCGTAATCCGGGAGACCAGGTCAGTTGAATTGGCCAAATAGAGATAACCGCAAAGCGCTGGGTCTTGTCAGGCCCAGCGTTTTCTGCTCTAATAGACTTTAGGATAAG
>CAZYGL010000274.1:1723-2874 GCA_964647335.1 uncultured Syntrophomonas sp.
GTCAGGCCTGCCAACTACCCCGGGGACTGTCCGGGACAAGGCTACCATATCTACAATATCGGGTTCAACAAAAAATTAGCGGTCATAAATGCATCGGGACGGATTTTCCTCCCCCCGATCGACTGCCCCTTTCAGACAGTAAATTATATAGTTGAAGACGTCCGCCCCGTGGTAGATTACATCATTGTTGATTTTCATGCCGAGGCGACCTCGGAGAAACAGGCATTTGGCTATTACTTCGACGGCAGGGTAACGGCGGTACTGGGAACCCATACCCATGTTCAGACCGCTGACGAAAAGATAATGCCCCAGGGCACAGCCTATATTACGGACCTGGGAATGACCGGGCCCATCCACTCTATATTGGGCATGGACAGGGAAGCCATCATCGAAAAATTCCTGAACGCCAGGCCCACTAGATTCGAAGTAGCGGCCGGACCAGCCCAGATGCAGGGTGTGATCCTTGATTTGGATGAGGACAGCAATCAGGTCAACGGGATCCACAGGTATTCCTATATCATTAAGGAATAAATGTAAATAAAAATATTTAAAAGAAAATATAACCATTAGCAGGGCGCAACAAGCAGGAATTGCGGAAAAGGCTTAGAATATAATTCATAAGAGCAACCTATCAATAAGATATCTAGTCACATCAACTTAGATCATTGAAGGAGGCTATTGAATGGAGATACTAAAGGTTTCAGCCAAGTCCAGCCCGAATTCTGTTGCCGGAGCCCTGGCAGGCGTCCTGAGAGAAAAGGGTGCCGCAGAAATCCAAGCTATCGGCGCTGGTGCGATCAACCAGTCTATCAAAGCCATTGCAATTGCCCGGGGATTTGTTGCTCCCAGCGGGATGGATCTAGTGTGTATTCCAGCTTTTACCGATATTATCATTGACAATGAGGAGAGAACGGCGATCAAACTGATTGTCGAACCAAGGTAAGACCACTTTCGATCGCAATAATTCATCACATACCAGAAAACCTGCTTCAAGCAGGTTTTTTGTCACCAGGAGGATCAAGTTGAGCTACGATTTGCATATCCACACCACTGCTTCCGATGGTGCAGATACGCCTCAAGAGGTAATAATAGCCGCTGTGGCTCATGGACTTGAGGGGATGGCCATAACCGATCATGACACCATGGACGGC
>CAZYGL010000275.1:0-2871 GCA_964647335.1 uncultured Syntrophomonas sp.
TACGCAGCACTTAGTGCAGAACAAAAGACCTTTTATGACAGGACTCTGCTGGAGAGACTGCTCCCGAATTTCATTCACAACCAGTGGGGACAGAAGAGGCCTATCCCCAAAAACGAAGGTGACACCATCAATTTCAGACGGTTTAACTCCCTGGCAGCTGCCACCACTCCCCTGACAGAGGGTGTGACTCCTGCCGGGAATGCTCTGTCCATCTCCACTGTTACGGCCACTGTCCAGCAGTACGGTAAACATTAATTGCCGTAGTAAAATCCTCTCTAAATACCTTGGAAAGCCTAAACGGATTATAATATAATAATCACCGTGGAGGTGATTATATGAATAATCCGCATGGTAACCAGAGGGAAGCGACTCTAATCGGATACTTAGCTGGCATCATTGATGGAGAAGGCACGATTAATATAACTGTCACCAAGCCAAAAGGTTACAACAACCCAAGATACACGGGCAGAATTGCCATTGGCATGGTGAATGAGGAAATTATTGATCTTTTCCATCAGAGATATGGCGGAAGTAAAAGAGTAGAGTGCGTTCCTAACAGGAAGCCAATTTATCGTTGGATGAAAGTGGGCGATTCTCAACCCTTGATTGATATTTTGGAAGAATTGCTTCCTTGCCTTATAGTCAAAAAAAGGCAGGCTGAACTGGTTTTGGAATATATAAAAACCAAGAAGACCAGCGGATTTCAGCGTAATCAAGGCATTCCTGAAGAGGAACTACAACGCAGACAAGACTTTTACTTACGGGTAAAAGAGTTGAATGCCGTTGGAGCACCCGCAACGACTAACCGAGAGGACACCTGAGAAGGTGAAGTGATAGTCTGAACTTTATGGAAACATAAAGAGCACGGCAGAAATGACCGTGCTCCTGCCTTTTATAGGCAGGGATAACAGATTGGATTTTATCGAGACTTCAGACAAACTGGACATGGTCGGCATCGATCCTGTGGCTACCGAGCTGGTGCAACTCCTGGGCGATCAAGCGGGGGACACCATCGACCAGCTGGTCCGCAATACCATCGCTGCCGGAACTACCGTGCAGTATGCCAATGGCAGGGCAAACCGGGGATCCATCATCGCTACCGATGTACTGAACTCAACCGAGGTGCGCAAGGCAGTCAGAACACTCCGCAGGAACAAGGTTAAGCCCGTATCAGGCGGATATTACATCGGTATAGTGCATCCTGACACCGTCTACGACTTCCAGGGTGACTCCGCATGGGTGGACATCGCCAAGTACCAGAATGCCGAGCAGATCTACAAAGGCGAAATCGGCAAGATGTGGGGAGTCAAGTTCATCATGAACGCCAATGCCAAGAAGTTTGCCGGTGAGGGTTCTGGCGGAGTGGATGTCTTCGGGACTCTGATCTTCGGTGACGGATACTATGGCATCGTTGATGTAGCTGGGTCCGGCAAGCCCAAGACCATCATCAAGGATCTGGGGTCTTCGGGAACCTCCGATCCCCTGGATCAGAGAGCAACCGTAGCCTGGAAGGCTATGTTCACCGCAGTAAGACTGCAAGAACTGGCCTGTGTCCGGGTGGAACACGGAGCAACTGCTTAATTAACTGACAGGCAACCTGGGGGAGCGTAATGCTCCCCCTATTTATTTGAAAGGGGTTTTACTTAATGGCAGATACCAAGAAGAAGGCCGAGCAACTGACCGATGAAGCGATGGACAAGATGGCCCAGGCAGCCGGGGACGAAATCAACGCACAACCAAAGGTCAAGATCAAGATCCCCAAGGATCCCCTGAATCCCAAGGACGATACCGTGCCTGTCGGAGTCAACGGTTATTACTGGGTGATCAAAAGGGGAGAGACCGTGGAAGTCCCGGAAGTGGTGGCAGACATCCTGACTGAGGCTGGTTACATCTAATCTGATCAACTCCCAGAAAGGGGGTAAATACGAATGGCAACTGGAACCGACATAAAGACACTGGCAGCATCCTACTGTGATGCCGGGACAAGCATATCTGATGCCAATGCGATCCTCTGGATTAACGAGTGTCTGCTCAAGTTGGGCATGGATTGCAGGGTGGCAGCTAATGGAAACATCATTGCTGCCGACTCCGCTACTTGGTATGACCTCCCGACTGATTTGGGGGCAATAACCTCCATCTACATGAGTTCGGGCAAGGAGTTTGGGGGCAGCTACCAGATCCGGCAGAGGAAGATCCGCTTCGATAGGGCGGACACGTTCACCCTGTATTACTGGAAAAAGCCCAGCAAGATCACCGCTATTGGAAATACCATTCCGGTGGACGAGCTCCTGGAGTCTGCGGTGGCCTTGTATGTAGCATCGAGATACAAATCCCAGGATGATGACGAGAATCCCGATGCCCGGAGGCTCATGGCTGAGTTCGACCAGAGCAGGCTTCGGGCTATAGACCTGATAGACAATCCCGTGCAACCCCCGGTGGGGCAGATTAAGCCAGTTTACGGAGACTTCCTGTCCAGCAGTCCTGGCGGAAGTGGTCCGTTTGATTGGTAAAGGAGGGACAACCTATGCGACCGATGGAATACAGGCTGCCCTCCTTCAAGGGTTTATCTGCGATCGAGAACCGACATCCCCAACAGGGTGAAACCGTCTGCAATTTCTGGGTCAGAGAGACCTCTTTACAGGTCAGGGACGGGTGCAGCCAGCAGATCGCAGCTACTGCATCCCCCCTGCACTCTCTGATGCTTCTGGAGCTGAAATCCGGCTCAAAATACCTGTTGGGAGCCGAGGGAACCAACCTCAAAATCGCCAATTCAGGGTGGACTGCATGGGACTCCAACCTGAAAACCGACTGTAACAACGCGTATTTCGAAGCAGTATGCTTCCGGGACAAGATCTACCTGGGCAACGGGAC
>CAZYGL010000276.1:0-2856 GCA_964647335.1 uncultured Syntrophomonas sp.
CAAAGAGACCGGCGAAGTTGTGCCGGGGGTTGCCATCGAGAGCCGGCCAGATAGATTCAGCATAGAATTGGAGGGGTAGTCGTGAGTGAACAGATAACAGCTTTATCGGTGATAGACAGCATCGATACCAACATAGTTGCTAGGACAATGGACAAGATCCAGTCCTTCCAGATGGTAATACAAAAGGCAGTTAAGCCTGGACAGGATATCGGGATTATACCTGGCACCAATAAGCCGACCCTGTTAAAGCCTGGGGCAGAAAAGATCGTCATGATGATGGGACTATCCAGCCGCTATGAGATCATGGACAAAGTTGAGGACTATGACAAGGGCTTTTTCGCCTACAATGTCCGCTGCATTCTATCCAGGCAAGGTCTGGACATATGCCAGGGGGTAGGGCATTGCAACAGCAGGGAAAGCAAATATGTGAAAGCGGATCCATACAGCATAACCAATACCATCCTGAAGATGGGAAAGAAAAGGGCTTTCGTGGATGCTGCATTGTCCGTGGCCAGCTTGTCAGATGTGTTCACACAGGATCTAGAGGACATGCCGGAGATGGTGATCGCTGGGAACGGATCCACCCACCGGGACAATCAAGGCAAGGCATTGCTCGACCAGGAGATCACCTTTGGTAAATTCAAAGGCCGGACGTTGGGAGACCTGCTGCAGAATGAACGTCAGTATCTTGAATGGCTGGCCGGGAGCGATAACGCCCGCTGGGCCCCCATAGCCAGGCAAGCACTTGATACCGTTGCGGAGGACCAGAAGAACCAAAAGGACTTGGCATCGGAGAATTCTGCTGCAATTGCCGAATCTCTATCCCAGGAGGAAGTACCGGGAGAATTGTCAGAATTCCCTCCGGCTGTTTTAAGAATGGCTGAAAATGCTGGTATGACCGTACAAGATCTGAAGGACTATGTCGAGGGTGAATACGGCAAGTCTTTTGCCAAACTGACTGCTGCCCAAAAGAGCAATATAACCAAGCATCTCCACGACTTAGGGCAGGTCGGGGCATAAGCCCCTTCCTGTCTGATTTTATGGTTATTTTCCTGCTTGAATTACCAGAAAAGGCGCGGGGCCCGGCAACGGTTGCCGGACCCCAGGAGGTAGATGGACTTGCCACATAAGAGCCTAATATGATGAGGGAGTTTTGATTGTACTAATTGTAACATATACATGTGTAAAATGTAACAATCTTTTTAAGGGAGTTGATATAGATGAGCTTATCTGAGGATTTGAACGGCATAGCCTATGCGGTGGATAAATTGGAAGAAGAAAACGGCAGACTTCAAAAGCTGGCGGACACGCTGGCTGAAGAGTTGGAGGCGACCAAAATGAAACTCCAGGAGGCCGAGGTCAGTATTCATATAGCCGGTGGTTGGGCTTTGGAAAACGACAACTTGAAGGAGTACAGAGACAAAGTCGAAACGTTCCTCGACCTGGTGCGACCTGATATTGATTTGAAGGAGCGCTGCATTCTCAATGATGAGCGGTTGGTTAAACTGATCGAAGCCTACCGGAACATCAGGCCTAAGGAGGCGGTAGAATGTTAGCCCATGATATCGATTACCTGGCATATATGGACCTGGAGGCCAATTATAGAGCCCTGCAACTTGCCATATTAAAAGACATGGCACCCGACCGGGCATTAGCCAAGGTAGCCAAAATATACCTTCATGATCCTGAGAATATGGTTTCAAATCGATCGTTTAAATACTCTGATTCAGACGTAGAAGAGATGGCCAAGTTGAGGGCACAGGGATATTCATATAAAGCAATCGCGGACCATTTCCAGTGCCAGATAAACACTGTCTATGTGACACTGAAACGCCGGGGAAAACTGATCAAAGGAATAATCGGGAAGGACAGGAGGTTGGCAGATGAACGGACAGGCACATGCATATCAGTATCGGAAGAGTGAAGCGACCCGACACCTTATCCGCGAAGGCATAGCAGATTGGGAACAGACCCAGTTCGAAGCCAGGTATGCCAATCTTCAAAATCAAGCCTTCCCAATGCCCATGACCGAGGCAGAGTTGAGAAGAGTGCAGCCTTCACTGATTGATAAGCTGATGCCATGGATCATGGTCATGGGACTGATAGGGTTGATAGCTCTTGGGACAAAACTAGCGGAATGGGTGGTCACCATATGAACAGGAACGATTGTATTTCAAGAGAGGTGATTGTATGACCAAATGCTGTGGGACCTGCAAAAGGTGGAAACAGGATTTTCAGGAAAACCGACCTAAATCACTGAGAACATTTGGTTATGGGATATGTAGGTTGAACGAAGCTACCTACAAAGCCAAGGACATGGTTAACTGCATGGGATGGAAAGAGGCTGATCCCTGGGACATTGAGAGCAGAGAGAAACAAGGGATTATTTAGTTGAGAGGAGTTTAGGTATGGCCAGGAAGCGAATGATTGATCCCGACTTTTGGACAGATGAAAAACTCGGTCTATGCAACCGAGATGAAAGGCTGTTCTTTATGGGTCTGATTTCCAATGCCGACGATGAGGGTAGAGGCAGAGGCAATATTAAACTCCTCAAGGCGACTATATTCCCTTATGACGATGATCTCAAGGTCAAGGATGTAGAAAAAATGGCCTCCTCCCTGATGGAGAAAGGGATGGTAGTTTTCTATGTCGTTGAAGGGCAGGAATTCTATTTTCTTCCTAACTTCCTGAAGCACCAGGTGATCAATAAATCAACCGAGTCAAAGATCCCAGGAATGCCTGAAAATCCGGAGGAGGTAGTCCTACCGGAATACTACCGTAGTGCTACTGTCGGACTACCTCCTAATAGAAAAGAAGAGAAGAGAATAGAAAAGAAGATAAAAGAAGAGAAGATAA
>CAZYGL010000277.1:0-2839 GCA_964647335.1 uncultured Syntrophomonas sp.
TCCAAATTATTCCAGCGGACTGTCGGCAGCCCTCTTTGCTTTCTTTTTTACCCTTGCGCTGCTGGATTATGACCTAAAAGAACGGATAATATATACTGCTGCAGCTCTGGCATCCTTTGTGGCTGTTCTGGCCTCCATGTCTAGCAGCGGTTTTGTGACCCTGATTATACTCACCCCCTTTTTGGTTGGCGTTTGCTGGTTGAATCCCCGCCCCCTGCAAGCCATCAAAGCCGGTGGAATTATTCTGTTCATTTGTGTGGGCATATTGGGGATCATGAATGCTTACAATCCAGCTGTTGGGGCTGAATCGGTTGGATTTGTGAGATCGTTGTGGCACAGTGATTCGCAACTTCCGCCCTTGGACAGTTCCCAGTTCGGAGTGGATGCTGAACAGGCGACAAATGAGCTTTCAACAAACTCAGGGGAGGAGCGGCCCCTGAAAGAAATGGAAGTGGGTGATAGCCCCAGCAACCTTTTTGCTCTGCCTGATCCTGGATGGGCTCCTGGCACAGGACGTCTATATATTTGGGAGGAAACAGTGAAATTGATCAAAGCAAGGCCAGTCTGGGGATACGGATTGGATACTCTGGCATTTTATTTTCCGCAAAACGATATAAACATGATAGCTAACATGTGGGAATATGGAGTTCTTGTGACTAAGCCACACAATTTTTATCTGGCCTTAGCATATGGGTCTGGAGTACCGGCCCTCCTGGTTCTGCTGAGCCTGTTTATGCTGCATTTCTATCATAGCGGGCGTTATCTGCTCACTGCGCCCCGAAATAAAAACCTGGCCCAGCCAGCCGCGGTATTTCTATTCTTCTGTGCCTTCGCGGTGCAGTGGCTTTTTAATGATGCAGTGCTTGGATCTGCCTCGATATTCTGGATAATCACTGGTATTGGAGTATCTTTAAACAGGACTCTTTAAAAAATTTATGCATATCCGGGAACTTTTTGGCCAGTTTTTTGTCTAAGTTAATAGTCAACCGGGGCAACTATGTCTAATTTCCGCTGGCCCTGGATTAAAAAGCAGCCGGATCCATCTCATATATAACCGGCTTGAGAAGGAGGGGGGAAAGAGAGTTTTAGGCTATCTATCTTCGGGATAGATGATCACCTCTCATTTAGGGCAAAAGCCTTGATCACCTAAGGAAACATAAAAAAATGATAAGGAGGATATTTAATTGATCAAGATTAGAAACAAGAGAATCGCTATGCTCTTAGTCTTGGCTATGCTGGTTACCATGTTTGCCAGCATCGGAACTGCCAGTGCAGCTTCCACCGCCAAAGGTGAGAACGGCATTCTGATGATCACCAAGTCCGTCAATACCAATATTGATGAAGACGTAGCTGACAACCTCGGATATGTCAAGATAGCCATCGAGGGCGTGGACGCTGTCGATGGTACTGTCTATGTCGAGATGACCCTGCCCGATGATGTGGAATTCGATGACACCGATCCACTCTATCAGGATGACACCCAGTTCGTCTATGAAGCTGATTCTTCAGCCGATACTGATTTCTTGGCTCTGCTGGATGCCACTTTGGTTCCTGCAGTTATCGTGGACTCCTCTTCAGCTGATGACATCAATGTCGATGTAGTCGTTACCTATGTTGATACTGATAATAATGAGGTCGATACCTTTGAAGGCGCCCTGCTGCTGGCCCAGAAGGCCGACCAGGACACTACTGTAAGCGCTGCTTCCCCCAAGAGTGTTTCCATGGGTTATGACAAGAAAATAGCCAAGATCACCTTGGATGAAGCCATCGCTGGCTCCTTGGAACAGGATTCCATAATTGTTTTCGAACTGCCCAAAGGCTTTGCTTGGGCTGATGTTGCCGGCTTTGGGGTAACTCAAGGCACTTATGACCTGACTGCTTCTTTATACAATGGTCCCGATTTCGATCCAGACTATGACAAAGAGCAGTTGGTTGTACAGATTGATACCGAATCTACCTTAGCTGACAAATTCAGATTTGTCGGTTATGTAACCGTTTATCCCGATGCTCCCGATGGAGACGTTGTCGTAGAAGTTTATGACGACAGCACCGGTGGCCCCGATTCCAACCTCAGCAGCACCGACATCACTGTAGCTGTGGTGGGCGGAGCTGAAGTTACTGTAACCGCTGAGGATACTTCCTCTACCAGCGATTACATCTATCGCGCCCAGGAAAATGGCGAAACCTGGGAGATCACCCTGGAGACCAATGCCAGCTTCGCCAGCGGCGATGACCTGCTCCTGACCTTGCCCGATGGCGTTGAGTTCATGGAAGACATCGAAGCTACTGATTTCCCTGGCTTCCGCAACAACGGCTTGTATGACAGCAACCAGGGCCTGTGGCTGACCGTTGAAACTGATACCACCAGTGATCTGGTAATCGACGGTGAAGACCTGCTGGTAGGTGTAAAGCCTGACTTCAAAGTAGGCGACCTGGTTCTGACCCTGGGCGGCGATGTAGTTGACGCCGAAGTAGTTGTACAAAAGGTTATCGACAGAGTAACTGTTTCCGCTCCCAAGACCAATGTCAAGATCGGTCTGGACCAGGTAGCCGGTGTAGTTACTTTAGTTGAGAACAAGAAGAAAGCCTTTGCTGACGGCGATGTAATCTACATCAAGACCCCGAACGGCGTAGAATTCAGCAGCAAACCCAAAGTCTTCGTTGGCGAAGATAGGGAAGAAATGGATGTAACCAAGGTTGCTGATGACACCATGTCCTTCGAGCTGGATGATCTCAAGACTGCCGATGTTGATACTATCACCATCGAAAGCCTCAAGTTCGACATCGACAGCCGCTTCGTGGCCGGTTCCGAAATCGCTCTGAGCGTTGGCGGACTCAA
>CAZYGL010000278.1:0-2810 GCA_964647335.1 uncultured Syntrophomonas sp.
GAGGCGATCATAATTACCTTCCCCGATCATGATTGGGGAGGGTAATCAACTATTAAGAGTATCGCAAAGGATTTAACGGATGATAATATATGACTGGATCATACTGATTGCACTGGCCGTATTCGCGGCGGGATTAGTCAATCGTTTCATTTTTTATTTGACTGTGGTTGATTCCTGGTCCATGTATCCGACCTTAAAGCCAGGGGACAGGTTGTTTACAGTTCGCCCATTTAGGCTTGACGGCATCAGGAGAGGCGATATCCTGGTTTTTAATGCCGATGAGCATACTGGGAGGATGATCAAAAGGGTCCTGGGTCTGCCAGGTGATGAGGTCGAGCTGAGGGGTGGAATTGTATACATCAACCAGATCAAGCAGGATGAGCCTTATGTTCAGTGCCCAAGTCAATGTACTTGCAGCTTTGAGGTGCCAGAGCGTCACTACCTGTTCTTGGGGGATAACCGGACCGATTCTGTCGACAGCCGGAGCTGGACGCACCCATATATTCCAGAAAAAAATATCCGCGGCAAAGTAATCTTAAGGCTGAAGCTGAGCAGAATCGATTCGGGCGATAGATTCAAAAGCCCAGCAGTGGTTGGTAACAAAAAGGGGGAATATAAATGGCTATGAAGATTTCCAAGCATGTTGAGTGGGTCGGCAAGATAGACTGGGAACTTCGCAAATTTCATGGAGAGGAATATTCCACCCATAAAGGGTCCACTTACAACTCCTATCTTATTCGAGACGAGAAGAATGTCCTGATAGATACTGTATGGAAACCTTTCGCCCGGGAATTTGTAGAAACTTTAGCCCAGACCTTACCATTGCAGGATATCGATTATATTGTCATGAACCACTCGGAAATGGACCACAGCGGGGCTTTGCTGGAACTCATGAAACATATACCGGAGGTCCCCATTTATTGCACTGCCAATGGAGCCCGGTTTTTGAAGGCGCAGTTCCACCAGGATTGGAATTTTAAAACCGTGAAGACTGGCGACCGGCTGCCGGTTGGTTCACAGGAACTTGTTTTTATAGAAGCGCCTATGCTGCATTGGCCTGATACCATGTTCTGCTATTTGACCGGTGACCAGATTCTTTTCAGCAATGATGCCTTCGGACAGCATTACGCCTCAGAATACATGTACAACGACCTGGTAGACCAGGCTGAGCTTTATACCGAATGTGTAAAATACTACGCCAATATCCTGACCCCTTTCAGCATGATGGTGACCCGCAAGATAAATGAGTTTGTTGCCCTCAATCTGCCGGTAGAAATGATTTGCCCCAGCCACGGAGTGATCTGGAGGCATGAACCGCTGCAGATCGTCAATAAATATATGCAGTGGGCCGCTGATTACCAGGAAAATCAGATAACCATTCTGTATGATTCCATGTGGGAGAATACCAGGAGGATGGCAGAGGCCATTGCCCAGGGAGCGGGGGAATCGGATCCTACGGCCGCCATCAAATTGTACAATACCGCCCGCCGCGACAAGAACGATATCATCAGCGAGGTTTTCAAGTCCAAGCTCATTTTAGTAGGGTCATCCACCATAAACCGGGGGATACTCTCATCAGTAGCGGGGATATTAGAGGAAATAAAAGGCTTGAAATTCAAAGGTAAAAAGGCTGCAGCCTTCGGGTCCTATGGTTGGAGCGGGGAGAGCATCAAGATCATCACCGATATGCTAAAAGACAGCGGATTCGAAGTCATTAATGACGGCCTTAAGGTGCAGTGGAATCCCGCTGAGGACAACCTTGAGCAGTGCCGTGATTTCGGGCGCAAATTGCTGAACACACCCGTTTAGGTGAATAAAAAGGTGGCCGGAAAAGGGGGATGGGAGTTGGAGCGTTTATTTAGGGCAACAGCGATATTTTTACTTATACTGACCATCATCGGCGGGAATGGCGGGATTGCTGGTGCGGTCAGCAGCCAGTCAAACGGATTCTATGTGCCCTTGAGGTTCATTGCCGAAGCCCAGGGTGCCACGGTTGACTGGGATGATGAGACCCAGAAAGCGACCGTAAAGAGCGGCAATGCCCAATTTACCATTGGAGTCGGCAGCAGACAGGCTTCAGTCAATGGCCTACAGGTGGAATTGGACAGTTCCCCTCTGGTCATCAACCAGAGAATCAAAATCCACCTCGACTTTATCAATCAGGCACTGGGAACCGCAATTACGGAAGATGATTGCCTCAAGGCGCTGGCAGCTAAAAGCATGGAACTATTTAAGACTGGCTCCTTGGATGATCTGCAGGTATATTGCAGCGATCGCTTGAACCGTGCTCTTCCGGCGTCCTTAGGTCAGATGGTCGGTTTGATGCAAGCCCTGGGGCAAATCGAATCCCAGGACGTTGCGTTGGATAAGAATGCGGTTCATCAGAACGTTACCATCACTTATGCAACAACCTCTATGGGCAGAGTGGCATTTACATTCAAATTTGATCAAGATGGTCTGCTGGATGATTTGTCGCCCATACGCCCAGTCAGCGATGTAGCCTATAAGGCGCCGGCCTATGATCAGCCTGGCAAATATACGGAAAGCCAGGTTGTGGTGGGAAGCGGCGAGTGGCAACTACCGGCTACTCTGACCATACCCCAGGGTATGGGACCGTTTCCGGCAGTAGTCTTGGTCCACGGATCCGGACAAAACGATCGGGATGAAACAATCGGGCCCTTGAAGGTTTTCCGGGACCTGGCCGTAGGGCTGGCATCTCAGGAGGTGGCTGTGCTCAGATATGAAAAGAGGACTCTGGAACATAATTTTGCCACCACCCTGGTTCCAAACTTCACAGTTTATGATGAGAC
>CAZYGL010000279.1:0-2809 GCA_964647335.1 uncultured Syntrophomonas sp.
GGTATTCCTAATTATCCAGTCTCTAATGTAACCAAGTCCTGGCGATCCTAATATTGCATCTGGTAAAACAATACCAATGCGCCCATTAGGCACTAGAAACTGAATGCACCGTTCAATAAATAATATTTCTGGAGGTACTGATGACTGAAGTCTATCAGTCATATTCCATTTCCCGTTTTTATTCTCCCATATATGTGCTAGTTCATATTGCTCAAGAACATTTTTATCCTTAATGGGTATTTTGCTTCCAAAAGTGTAAATGATAACGTAAAAGTGTGCCACTTCGGACGATTTTGATCACGAATTAGTTTACCACCTGACATAAATGCCCCTGTAAAATATTATCAAATATTTTATGGGGAGGAATGAAGGGTGTGGTAATCGAGTTGGACATTTATTCAGCTATCCGAACAAGCTATTCGAATGGTGAATCCATGCGATCAATCGCCAAGCGCCTTGGAATCTCGAGGCAGACAGTTAAGAAATACTGCGCAGGATCTACCCATCCGGAAGTGAGAAAACCGTATCGACGTAAACCGGGTATATTAACGGAAGATGTCACCAACTTCATTCTTGCCTGTTTCAAAGAAGACGAGGATGAAAATCTCAGGAAACAGAGGCACACTGCCCAGCGGATATTTGACCGTTTAGTGAAAGAACAAAAATATTCCGGTTCTTACGCCACCATAAACAGGGCTGTCCGGAAAGTACAGGCCGATAAGGCCGTACCACCGCAAAGTAGCGTTCCTTTGTCATATGCCCCCGGAGAAGCAGTCCAAATCGACTGGGGTGAGGCTACGGTATATATAGATGGTCAGAAGACCAAGGTACATGCTTTCTGTGGGCGGTTATGCCATAGCTGCGATATCTTTGTCCAGGTGTACAAAACCCCTAACGAGGAAAGCTTCCTGGAAGCGCAGCAGCTCATGTTTGACTTTTTCGGCGGCATCCCCAGGCGCCTGATCTTCGACAATGCTAAAGTCGCGGTAAAAGAAGGATTCGGCCTGTATGCCAAGCCGCAGAACAAGTATCTATCCTTCAGTGCTCATTATGCTTTTGGCCTAGACTTCTGTAACCCAGGCCGCGGCAACGAAAAAGGTCTGGTAGAGAACCTGGTCGGATACTCCCGCCGCAACTTTTTAGTGCCGGTCCCCCGGGTGCCGGATATTGAAGCACTGAACCGCAAGCTTTGGAACGATTGCCTGAATTATCGCCACAATCACAAGGTTGAAAACCGCCAGCATCCTGTTATGGTAATGTACCAGGAAGAACTTAAGCTGTTGAATCCCATCCCGTTGTACCGTTATGACACCAGCAAGACCGTCATGGCCAGGGTGGACGATTTTTCAACCGTACGTTATGAAAAAAACAATTATTCGGTTCCTACCCGATACCTGAGGAAAAACGTTACAGTGAAGGGCTATGCCAACAGCATCTGCATCCTGCATGAAGGTGCTGTAATCGCCACCTACCCCAGACAGTATGGCTCCGGTAATACCCAGTACCGACTGGAACACTACATCGACTTGTTGGAAAGAAAGCCTCGTTCGGTATCTAATGCCAGGCCGGTTAAAGAAACCCTTACCAAAGAGCTCTTGGACTGGGGCAGTCAATTGCCCGGTGGCAACCGCGAGATGGTCAAACTCCTGCGCCTGATTGTGGATTACGGGGAGGATCGGATCTTAAAAATCAAACACCTAATCCCCTCACATGTCGTGCCAACGGTGGATATGGTTAGAACCTATCTGAATGAACCGGTTGACAGCTCCGTCATATATCTTAAGAACGAGATAAATATCACCCAGACCGACTTAAGGAAATATGATGAAAAGTACGGGGTAGCCGACCGATGAACAATACGAATGCGCAAATTATTGAACTATATGCCAGGCAGCTTCGTATCCCCAGCTTTAAACTATACGGGGATGTAATCCGCCAGTTGGACAGTAACCAGAGTTATGAGGACTTCTTGCTGGCCCTCATGAAAAATGAACTGGATACTCGCATGGCCAGCAGCCAGAGGCGTAAAATCAAATCATCCAACTTCCCCTACTTGAAGACCCTGGACGAACTGGAGTGCAGTTTTTTGGAACACATAACCGAAGCATTTATCCATGAGTTGGCCAGCTGTGATTTTATCAGCAAACGACAAAATGTCGTCATGATTGGCAATCCTGGCACTGGCAAAACACACCTGAGCATAGCTCTGGGTATCAAAGCCTGCATGCAGGGGATGAATGTCAAATTCTTCACTGCGGCCAACCTATCCAATGAGCTCATAGAAGCTCAGGAATACAAGAAATTAACCAGGATAGAGAAGCAACTGGCCAAGGCGGACCTGTTGATAATTGATGAACTAAGTTATCTGACCTTCAACCGCCACCAATCAGAATTGCTATTCAAGGTCATCGCTGACCGGGCAGAACGCCGCAGCGTCATCGTATCAACCAATCTGAAGTTCTCTGACTGGATCACTATGTTTGACAACAAAACCATGGTAACAGCATTGATTGATCGCCTGACTTTTAGGTCTCACGTGCTGAATATGAATTCCGATCGTCCTTACAGAGCCGGGTATTCAAGCTAAGAATGAATCCGCGGGGGAGATGCTGATAGCAAAGCGTTTCCCCATATTTAGAGCATCAGTGGTAAACTAATTCGTGATCATTTGATCCCAAGTGGTAAACTAATTCATGATCACGACTGGCCAACAAATTCGTGATCACGTGGTAAACAAATTCGTTGACATTTAGAGTGGCTCTCAAAAAAGACAAAGGCGGTTCTCGCAGAAGACTGCGGTGGTTCTACT
>CAZYGL010000280.1:0-2807 GCA_964647335.1 uncultured Syntrophomonas sp.
AAGAGAGAGAATACTATGGCAACATGTTCGCCATCAACAACCCGCTGTGTAAAGCCTATTCCTCCGATATCGCCAGGCGTTGCACCGAGGAAGCCATCCAGTGCCACGGCGGCTACGGCTTCATGGAAGAATATGCCGGAGCCCAGCTATATAGAGACTGTGTCATCCACGGTATCTGGGAAGGCACCAACTTCATCCAGTCCCAGGACTACACCGGCCGTAAGTTCACCATGAACGGCGGCGAGCCCTTCAAACTTTGGGTGAAAGAGATCGACGACTTCGTAGCTGCTGAGAAGACTGATGCATTCGCGGCTGAATTCGCATTGATGGCAGAGGCTATGACTGCATTCAAAGACATCGTAGCCATGAACGATGCCTGGACCAAAGGCGACAAGCAGATGAAACAGCTGTTCTCAACCCGCACCATGCATTCCGGCGCCAGAGTATACTGCGGCAAACTGCTCCTCTCCCAGGCTATTATGGCAGCCAAGAAGCTGGCTGAACTGGGCGATGACCACTTCGATGCCAATTTCTACAAAGGCAAGATCGCCAGCGCCAAGTTCTATATCATGAACGTTGTTCCTGATATATTCGCCTTCGAGAAGGAAATGAAGTGTGGCGACAAGAGCGCCATCGACATTCCTGAAGCTGCATTCTTATAAGCCGCATAAAAACGGTTTTTTAAGCAGAGCAGAAATCGAATTTAACAACTAGTAGAGCGGAGCTCAATCGAGCTCCGCTCTTTCATTGCTGGATTTTGCGTAATTTCGGCATCTGTGACTAAGGCAGAGCGGGAGTACCAGGTGTTGCTTTTGTCTGTAAGGAGCAATAAACTAATATTTGAAGTATCATAGCCCAAATATACGAGCAGGTGGATTTTAGAAAATGCGTTTGGAAATCGCTTATGGCAGCAGGTATCTGCCCCTGGAGGTGGCAGATGACAATCTTATAGGTATAATCAGACCCCCGGTCAGCGCTGCTGTTGCCGACGGCGAGCAATTGGTCCTGGCTGCTTTGGAGAATCCTGTGGGCACTGTGCCCCTGGGGGAGATAATCCGCCGCAAAGCTGCCCGCAACGCGGTGGTAGTGGTAAATGACCTGACCCGTCCTACTCCCAATCAGCAGATGTTGCCCCCCTTGCTGGCGCAAATCGAACAGGCAGGCATCAAGGCTGAAGACATCACCCTGATGATTGCTACCGGTATCCATCGCCCGCACACTGAGGAAGAGAACCGCAGCATCTTTGGAGCGGAGATAGCTGATCGATACAAAATCGTCAATCATGATTGCGACCGCAACCTTGTATCCCTGGGTACTTTGTCCAACGGCTTGGAGCTGGAAATCAACCGCACTGCCGCTGACGCTGACCTGCTGGTCACCATCGGAGTTGTGGGGCTGCACTACTTCGCCGGGTATTCCGGGGGCAGGAAGTCGATTCTGCCTGGCATCGCTTCCCGCCAAGCTATCGAGGCCAACCATAAGATGATGAGCGACCGCCGGGCTTGCCTGGGCAATTACCAGGACAATCCGGTAAGTGATCTCATGCTGGAGGCTGCTCGCCGGGCTCAGGTGGATTTCATTCTCAATGTGGTGACTCAGTCCAAGTATGACATCGCCTATTGTGCAGCTGGCGAGGTAGGTTCAGCCTGGCTGGAAGCAGTGCGGTTTTGCGAAAGGATGAATACAGTGGAAATCGGATCCCGGGCTGATATAGTCATTGCCAGCTGCGGAGGCTATCCCAAAGATATCAATATGTATCAGGCCCAGAAAGCCCTGGATTCAGCTTTGCTGGCAGTTAAGCCAGGGGGTTCGATTATCCTGGCAGCCGAGTGCCGTGAAGGTCTGGGTGAAGATACCTTCCAGGCTTGGATAGAACAATCCGATTGTCCCCAGGATATAGTAGACCGATTCAACCACCAGTTCGAACTGGGCGGGCATAAAGCCTACGCGATCTGCCGGGTGTTGGATCATGCCCAGATAATGCTGCTCTCAGACTTGCCTGCTGACCTGGTAGGGAAAATGTATATGCAGCCGGTGCAGAGCCTGGAAGAAGCCCTGTCCCTGGCCATGGAGCGGCAGGGTCAAGGTGCTGGCATCCTGGTCCTTCCGGAAGCCACCAAGATAGCGGTAACAGTGCATGAGCGTAAGCTGTGAAATTATTGACCACCTCTTATCACCACGGATATTTTAAGGAGTTTCAATTATGTACGATAGACTACTGGCTCAACTGGACCCGGGGATCGTAAGCCGGGATGAGCCCATGCAAAGCCATACCACCTTCAGGATCGGCGGCCCGGCAGATGTTTTGGTCACCCCCAGCAATATTCAGGAGCTGAAGACAGCCCTGAAGTTCTGCCGGGACCATGATCTGCCGGTTTTTGTATTCGGTGCAGGCAGCAACCTGCTGGTGGGAGACCGGGGGATACGTGGAGTTACTATTAAGATAGGGACTTTTTTGAACCAGGTGCGGGTAGAAAACAACCGCATTTATGCTCAGGCTGGGGTAGGTCTGGGAAATCTGGCCCGGCAGGCCGCATTGCTATCCTTGTCTGGACTTGAGTTCGCCGAAGGCATCCCGGGCAGTCTGGGAGGAGCAGTAGTAATGAATGCCGGCGCCTACGGCGGAGAGATGAGTCAAATCGTTACCGCTGTTGAAGCTGTAAGCCCAACCGGAGAGGAACGGACCTTTCAAGCAGCTGAAATCGGGTTTGGATATCGGGAGAGCATCTTTCAGCACAATGGCTATTTGGTTACCGCTGCATACCTGGAACTGCACCCAGGTGAGAGCAGCAGCATAAACCAGACTA
>CAZYGL010000281.1:0-2796 GCA_964647335.1 uncultured Syntrophomonas sp.
TGATAAGCTCGGCTATGTCTTTGCGGGGTCGAGGCTGCGGTTTCTGGTCAGGATAGCCGATCGGCACCAGGCAAAATGGGCGTATGTTCTCGGGCAGGTCCAGCCTGGCGGCTAATTCAGCCCGATCGAACATCATGACCCAACAGCATCCCAGGCCCAGGTCAACCGCCCGCAAAATTATGTGTTCCACAGCAATGGCCGTATTTTGATGCAGGTACCCCCGGATCTGCTCCTCGCCCATTTCCTGCGAAGATTTGGGCAGAGCTCGTGACAGGTTCATAGTCACCCCTTCAAATGCCCCGGATTCTCGAAGTTCCTTGTACCTGGCAGCCTGGGCTTTAAGGGCACTCATGTCGGTGCAGCAGGCGATGACTACCGGCGCTCTGGCTACGAATTCCAAAGTCAGGTCCGACAATTGAGCTCGTGCTTCCGGGCTCTTGATCACCGCGAAACGCCAGGGTTGGATATTGCCCCCCGAGGGCGCTAGCCGGGCTGCTTCCAGCAGCTCATCTATATATGCCTCCGGGACCGGGTCCGTCTTGAACTTGCGGATGCTCCGCCGGGTCTCGATTACCTCCTTCAATTCCATTTCTCCAAACCTCCAATCTGCCAGGCAGGGCTGCGCTAGGGTGAATTAGGTCGGGCTTGAGCTAACAAGCTTCCTTAATGACTTTAAATAAGTTGTCCCGGAACGCCATAAAACTGCCCGCTTTTTATTTAGAACCTCAAAGGAAAGCTATGGCTGGTTGTGTTTAGAGGCTCGGACCAAAGCGCTGACCAGCGCGCCGCGCAGTTCATCGAGTTCAGTCAAGTCCAGCCCAGGGAACAGCGCTTGCCCTTCTGCACTAGCTATATCATACACCCGGATTATGTCTACGCTGATGGAGCCAAACCCGGCTCTTTCCAGTTTTGCTTGGCAATCGCCGATTACCAGGGCTCCGGCTACTCAGCAAGACCAGGCATCCTGGTCCTCCTGCAGTTTTGGGGGCAGGGGACGGGTCAACAATATATCAGAGACGGCTAGACGCCCCCCCGGTTTCAGCACCCGGTAAGCCTCGCGGAAAACCTGGGCTTTATCCGGAGAGAGGTTAATGACACAGTTGGAAATAATCACATCCACTGAGTTGTCAGCTAAGGGGATCGATTCGATATGGCCCTTTAAGAATTCGGCATTGTTAATACCTGCCCGGATCGCATTGGCCCTGGCTTCCCTTAGCATCTCATCGGTCATGTCCAACCCGTAAACCTTTCCGGATGGACCTACTTTTTTAGCAGCCAGCAACGCGTCCAAGCCGGCTCCACTACCTAAATCCAACACTGTTTCCCCTGGATTCAACTGAGCTAGCAGCAGGGGGTTGCCGCAACCGAAGGAAGTGCCGATCAAATCCGGGGGCAGCCCCTCCAAGTCAATCACCTGGTAATGGTTGCTGGTGATCAGGTCCTTCTGTCCTATGGGCCCTCCACAGCAGGAGCTGCCGCTGTCCCCTCCACAACAACTTGTCTTCAGGGTTATAACCTGGGCGTATTTCTGTTTTACTGATGCCCTTATATCATCATTCATCTTGCTGCCTCCCATTTATGCAGAATATTCACCGGTTATCGGACTACTATAATTTGGTTATTCAACTTCTAAAAGGTGACCCGGATTCACTACAAGGCAAAATCACGTTCCAAGTCTTAGTCCGGGCTGGATGCTTTCTGGTTCCAGGGTGCCCGGCGCACAGCAGGAATGCGAGCAACACCCATGCTCACCAGGCAACCCTAATCAGCCGGGGTATTTCATGCTGGTTCAATACGCAGGACTATACTGATAGCTGCAGCGGCTAATAGTCCCAAGCCGCCGCCGAACCAGAAAGGGGCAGCGGCTCCGAAGACATCCCAGAGCACCCCCGCCAGGATGGAGGCCGGCAGCAGGGCGATGCCCACCAAGGTTGCATGCATCCCCAACAGAGTACCCTTCAGGTTGGGGGGAGCCAATTCCGTTATCAGGGCTCTTTCCACCCCGCTGGTAAACGCGGTGTAAGCCCCATAGACTATGAAGAGCAGCAGGAAAGCAGCCGAGCTGGTAGAGAGGGCGAAACCAATATAGACCAGTCCAAACAAAGTATAGCCTGCTACCAGAAGAGCCCGGCGGCCGATCCGGTCTGACAGCTTACCGGAAGGCCAAGCCAGGATTGAAGCCACCAGGTTGTAGGCGAAATACAGCAGGATTACGGTCTGGGCGTTGTAGCCAGCAGTCTGGGCTTTCAGGAGTAAAAAGGCATTGGAGGAATTCCCCAGGGTGAATATGCAGGCGATGGCGAGAAAGGCCTTGAAGCGCCAGTCCAATTCGCGAAAATTGAATACAATTTGGGTATGGCCGGAGGAGCCGTCCCGCTTCTCCCTGACCATGAGCAGGATCAAGACCCCCAACACGGCGGGGATAATGGAAACGATGAACACCGCTTTGAAGCTGAAAAAACTGCTCACTACCAGGAAGTAGGCGATTAGTATGCCCAGGGCTGAACCCAGCATGTCCAGCATCTTGTGCAGCCCAAAGGAACCGCCCAGGTTTGTGTTTTGGCAGCTCTCGGCGATCAGGGCATCCCGGGGCGCGGTTCTGATCCCCTTGCCGATGCGGTCCACCACCCGGGCCACCAGCACCCCGCTCCAGCTGGCCGCCAGGAGCAGGATAGCTTTATAAGCTATTGCAGCTGAATATCCCCAGATGGTCAACTGCTTTTTGTTGCGGTATTTGTCGGCTATGTATCCGCTGAAAACCTTCAATAGGCTGGCCAGACTTTCGGCGATCCCCTC
>CAZYGL010000282.1:0-2757 GCA_964647335.1 uncultured Syntrophomonas sp.
TTGCCATCATCTATGATACCATCTCTTCCCGCCTTTTTATCATAATTTTGTCATATTTAAGCATAAATATGTCCTCCGCATAGCCGTTAAGGTTGACCTGGTTGGCTATCCCGCGGATGTTATTTATGATCAATGGGCAAAAATTGACCCCGCAGTCAAAGGCGGCGAAGTAGCTGCTGCCGAAGTGAAGTTTGACATCTTCCACATAGTAATCGTCTCCCACCTTGCATATCCCCAGGTTAAGCGGCCCGATGACCCCCAGGCTGCGGGCCAGGGCAGCAGCCAGCTCCAGCAGCCGTTCGTCTTTGACCGACAGGGCTTTGTCGGTTACCCCGTTCAACCGGGCGTATCTTCGCTTGGCAAAAGCCGCTACTACCTGGTGGCTGATGGCGTCCACATATAGGTCCACCCCGTACTCTTCGCCCTTAAGCACTTCCTGGATGGTGAGGTCCGGTCTTACCGCTGCCAGCAGGTGCAGTTCGGCCAGGCTGGGGCATTTGACCGCAGCCTGAAAGCCAAGGGGCGAGCTGGTGGTGACGATTACCGGAAAATCCAGCTCTTTATGCTCCAAAGCCCGCAGGAACAGCTCCAGGTCAGCATACGCCCGGGGGCAGGCAAAGCCCCGGGTGGCCAGGAAATGGTACCTGCGGTATGGATCGGCGCAGTTTACCACCGCATCTTGACCGGCCAAGAGCGGCAGCACCCCCATCTCCCGGAAGCGCTGAGCGGCCTGGGCTATTGCGGCCAGGTCCTGTTCTCCCTGGGCCAGGATGACCTTGATCTCCTCCTTGGCGCAGATCTTGAGCAGACTGGTTATGTACTCTTCAACCGGCCAGGCAGGTAAGATGTAGGCCCGGTCGGCGGCATAGAGAGCGGGGCAGAGCTTGGATTCATCGACAGCGACCAATTTTTGGCCGGCACCGTTCAGCTCGCGCCGCAGCAGCTCTACCAGGCGATAATTGCGCCCGGGGCCTGTGATCAATACGTTCATCAGGACAGTCTCCTTTCCGGGGGCACGGTGATCACCCGGTCATATCTTAGAAGCAGGGTGCCCTCTTCATAATCGCCGATCACCGGCTCATTGGCGATCCCGCGGATATTGTTGATGATCAGGGGGGCGAAATTCACCCCGCATTCCTGGGCGGTAAAGTACCCGCCGCCCATGCGGGCATTGATCTCACATACCCAATACTCACCGCGGACTTTGAATATCTCGATATCCAAAGCCCCAATGGCCCCTACGCTCAATGCCAGTTCCTCCACCAAGGCGAATAGCTCCGGGTCCTTCATCGACCAGGCTTTTATGTAAGTCCCGTTCAAGGCAGCTATCTTCTGCTTGCAGAATACGGCTACCATCCGGTGGCTGATAGCGTCGATATAAGTATCCAGGCTGAATTCCGGGCCATCCATATACTCCTGGATAATGAGGTCTTCCTTCAAGGACCAGTGCAGATTGAGCTCCTCCATGGTCTGGCATGGCATGGCTCCACGACTGCCGGTGCTTACGGCGGGTTTGATGAACACCGGGAAGTGGATCTCCCCTCGTTCATGGGCTGCAGTGAAATCTTCCAGGCTGATATAGGTCGGAGGACAGTTAAAGCCTCGAGCGGTTAAAAATTGATAGGTCAGCCATTTGTTGTCGCAGATCCGGGCGCACTCGAAGTCGCACACCAGGGGGACCACCCCGATATCCCTGAATTCCTGCAGAGCCTGGGAGAGTACCATGACATCTTCATCCAGCATGGATATGATCCCTTGGACTCCGTCCTGCCTGCATATCTCCAGAACCCGGGGTATGTACAGGGGATCATGTAGGGAGGGCACCAGATAACTGCGGTCAGCCGCATACAGGGCCGGGATCAGGCTGGAATTGCCGATGGTGATGACTCCCAGACCGGCTTTGGCAAATTCTGCTTGTAGCATCTCGATGATCCTGACCCGGCGCCCGGGGCACGATATGAGGATATTCATCCTGATATCCTCTGGGAACGCCGGATAAGGTGCACATCCTCGTATTTCATCATGGTGATCCCCTCCCGGTAATCGCCCAGCTTGACCGGGTTCTCCAAACCTTTGATGTTGTTTATGATCAGGGGGGCGAAATCTATCCCGCAGGCGTGGGCCCCGATATAGGTGGCCCCAAAACGGGGATTCACTTCTCCCACATAGTAGTCATCGCCTACCTTGAAGATTTCCATGTTCAAAGGCCCTACCGCTCCCAGGAGTCGCGCCAGCCGTTCAACCAGGGTGAACAGGGCTTCATCTTTCATCGATATTGCGGTAGCGGTGCCGCCGATCACCTTGACCAGTTTCTCCTTGGCGAACACCGAAACCATTTGCCGGCTGATGGTATCGACGTACACATCCACGTCGTACTCAGGTCCGTCCAGGTACTGCTGGATGATGAGATCAGTGTTCTGGGCCGAGCACAACTCCACTTCGGCCATATTGCGGCACCGCATGGCCCCCCGGCTTCCATCCCCGATCAGCGGTTTGGCAAATACCGGAAATTCACATTCCTGTCTGGCCAGGGCGGTCTTGAAATCTTCAGGCGATGGGTAGGTGTGGGCACTGAGGAAGCCATGAGCGATCAGGAACTGGTACATGCGGTATTTGTCATCGCATATGCAGGCTGTCTCGTGATCCACTATGAGCGGCATCACCCCGATTTTGCGGAATTCAGATGCCGCCTCGGAAAGGACGACGATGTCCCGGTCCAGGAAAGTGAGGATGGCCAGGACTTGATTGTCCCTGCAC
>CAZYGL010000283.1:0-2749 GCA_964647335.1 uncultured Syntrophomonas sp.
GCAAGTACCAGCTTAGCCATGCCGTCCTGCAAGCCAAACTGGACGGCATAGGAACTGTAGCCCTTTTTCTGCCCCTGATATTTATGGCCATTGCCGCAGGGGTGCAGATGATCATCCTGCGCCGCCTGATCAAGATACAACGAACCCAAATCGGGGTAATGAAAGCCCTGGGATATGGGAACCTGCAAATCATGCTCCATTATACCGTGTATGCCCTGGCAGTGAGCTTGCTGGGGGCTACGGCCGGGATTGTCTTAGGCATCTTGATGGCAGGTGGGATATCCGAGCTTTTTGCCCAGTATTTCAATCTGCCAGGGGGACTCAAAACTTATGACCTGGGCACTATTATCAACGGGATCATGCTCAGCCTGGGGATTGGCTTGGTAGCAGGATTCGCAGGTTCGCAAGGAGTCTTGAGAATACAGCCGGCTGAGTCGATGCGGCCCGAACCTCCGCCAACGGCAGGCCAGAGCCTGCTGGAAAAATGGCCTGGTCTCTGGCAACGTCTGACCCCGCAATGGAAAATGACCTGGCGTAATATTGGCCGCAACTGGGGGCGTTTCGCGGTCACCCTCCTGGGAGTCATTTTTGCTGTATGTTTGCTGATCATCGCGTTCTTCTATAAGGATGTGGTTGATTATATGATGCAACAATTGTTTTACAAAGGTAGATCTTATGATATTACAGTCCGTTTCGATTCGCCGCTTGCGGAGAGCGAATTGCTAGGCATTGGCCGATTGGAAGGGGTGCTCAAGACCGAGGGATTCATCGAAATGCCTGCCGAAATCAGATACCGGGGCCAATCGGCGGATGAGGTATTGCTGGCCTACCCGGCCGAGATGACCATGAAAACCCTGCAGGATGCCAGAGGTGAATCAATCAAGGTGCCCTCGGAGGGGATCGTAATCAATCAGAGGACCGCTGAAAAACTGGGAATAAACGTCGGTGATCAAGTGGAAGTAGAAACCAGATTGGCCATAGGGCCAATTCACACCACGCAAATGGCAGTAGTGGATGATACAGAGCAATTATTCGGCGGAGGATCCTATGTAAGCCTGGCCACCGCGAATCGTATCCTGCAGGAGAGTCACACGGTCACCGGGGCTCTGTTAGACGTCGCGCCCGGCAAGGAGGCGGAGGTAAAAGCCAATCTGGCGGATATGCTGGGCATAGCTTCCATTACCGACCGGGAGAAAGAGATCAAGAATTTCAATGAGAACATGGGAGTAGTCACCTCTTTTGTCTCTATACTGGTGTTTTTCGCAATCGTACTGGGATTTGCCATCATTTATAACGCTTCGGTTATAAACTTTGCAGAGCGCAGGCGGGAGCTTTCCACACTGCGGGTGATAGGTTTCACAGTAAGCGAAATATCGGAGTTGATCTTTAAAGAGAACCTTGTCTTAATGCTGCTGGGCATTGTTTTGGGTATGCCGGCTGGGCGGATATTGGTTAAATCTTATGTAGAATCGGTCAGTACCGATCAGTTCAGCCTCTTGGTGATAATATATCCCACGACCTATCTATTTTCCGCGATTGGAGGTATCATTTTTGTAATGGCTGCACATCGATTTGCCATAAAAGGTATAAGGGACCTGGATATGGTTTCAACCCTCAAAAATACCGATTAATTGAGGAGGTTGTTACAATGCGCAAAAAGCTTTACTGGGCAATATTTTTAATAATCGCCTTGGCTGGTTTAAGTTATTATTTCCTGGCCGCGGCTGCGGAAGTTGAAATGACAACGGTTACACGGGGCGATATCCTGCATACAGTGGTGGACACAGGCTATGTTCAGGCAGTAGATAAGACTGATGTCTACGCAACCCAGGGGGGCAGGGTGATGAGCCTGCCAGTAAATGTTGGCCAGAAGGTAGAGAAAGACCAGGTCATTATGGTGCTGGAAAATAGGGACCTCGCCATGAGCACCCAACAGTTGCAGGTCCAGCTGAACCAAGCCAATGCTTCTGTGTCCTCGACTCAGGCGGCCTTGGAACAGACCCGGATCGACCTGGATAAGCTGAACTTGGACTGCCAGAGGGCCCAGGAGCTATATTCAGCCGGGGCCTTGAGCCAGGTAGAATATGAAAACGCCCGGTCACTGCTGGACAAAACCCAGGCCAGTTTTGACGCCTTGAGTCAAACCCTGGCGGATGGGCATCAGCAAGTGGCCAGCTATCAGGGTCTTATAGCCAACTCCAGGCAGAATGAACAGGCATTGCAGATAAAGAGTCCTATTGCCGGGACTATTATGCAGCTGCCCGTACACCAGCAGGATGTGGTTTCATATGGCACCCTTTTAGCCCAGGTCGGATCGGCGGGCTTGCTGGAGATAAAAGTGGACCTTTTGAGTGACGACCTTGGGGACATCAAGCTTGGTCAAAAGGCGCAAATTACTGCCCCGGTCCTGGGAGAACAGGCCTTGACCGGTGAAATAGTCAAAATTTATCCCCAAGCGGAAGAAAAACAGTCGGCCCTGGGGGTCATTCAACGGCGGGTTCCAACCATAGTAAGGTTGAATCAGATGGGAAATTTGAAACCGGGTTATGAGACCCGGGTGACCATAATCACAGCTGGTAAAGAGGGTGTTCTTTTGGTTCCGCGGGAAGCTGTCATCACAGCAGCTGACGGACAGAAACAGGTGATGCAGATTGTTAATAACCGGATCAGACTCGTGGTAGTGAAGACCGGCCTCCAGGACAGTAAGAACGTGGAAATAACTGAAGGATTACTGCAAGGTGACCAGATC
>CAZYGL010000284.1:0-2743 GCA_964647335.1 uncultured Syntrophomonas sp.
TCGTCTCCACCGGTGACATCATCAAAGTGCGGGTACTCTCCGTCGACAAGGAGCGCAAGCGCATATCCTTAAGCATGAAGGAGCTCCGGGAGTTGCCCTGATTTGAGTCAGTATCGCTCCGGCGGGGAGAGGTTCAAGCTCCCGATCGTGGGTGACCTGGCTGAAGATTTTGCCGGCAGCGTCTAGGGCAAGTCTAGCCCCTCCCAATCCCCCAGTCCGGCATCTATCCTGCAATTTTCCGCTCCGGCCCGCCCTATCAGCAGAATGGTATTGATAGACTGCCTTTACTATGCTAGTGTTGAAAATAATGGAAAGCCTAAAATAATGAAAGGAAAGTTATCAAATGTCAAAACTGAGCATGATCGAGGGTATAGGTGAAGCCTACCAATTAAAACTTAAGTAAGCAGGTTTGACTTCGGTTGAGGGTTTATTGAAAACCTGCTCCTCCAAGAAAGGAAGGGCTGATTTAGCCGAGAAAACCGGCATAACCGAAAAACTCATTTTAAAATGGGCCAACCATGCGGATTTAGCCAGGATAAAAGGTATTGGCGGACAATATGCGGAGCTCCTTGAAGCAGCCGGGGTTGACACAGTGCCGGAACTGGGCAAGCGCAGGGCGGACAACCTCTACGCCAAGATGGTTGTAATAAACGGAATGAAGAACTTGGTAAGGAAAATGCCAACGGAAAAACAGGTGGCAGATTGGATCCAGCAGGCAGCGGCACTTCCTCGCGTAATGCAATATTAAAACCACCTGACCGGTAAAACCAGATCCCTCCAGTATATAGCTGGAGGGATCTTTGCTTTTGGCGTCTAGCGGGGAGACTCATGTGCTATATTAGTTGTAAGGTTATGAGAATGCCCAAGATTGAAGGGGGTGACAAGGTGGTCAATGAAATCTTTCTGGTTGTATTAAAGGCGCTGCCGGTCATACTCACTCTTCTTCTGGGCGTCTGGATGAAAAAAAACGCCTATATAGGCGTCGATACCATTCGCGGGATGAAGAAGATAGCCTTGAACATATCTTTGCCCTGCGTACTTTTCCTTACATTTTTCGAGGCACAATTGACACCGCAGCTCTTAATCCTCTCCTTAGTTATTTTTGCAGCCTGCAGCCTGGAATTTACTGCCGGTTTTCTGATCAAGAAGCTGCAGCACTCCTCGAATCCGTTTTATCCTTCATTATTTACAACTTTCCTGACCGGCCCGATTGGCTATCCCCTTTTTATTGCCTATTTTGGAGCCGACAATCTATACAAGCTGGCTATTTTGGACGTTGGGAATTCGATCTTCATTTTCACAGTGCTTATCATCTTTTTGAGCACGGTCAGCTGCAATATGAATGCCACCGCCAAAAAGAGTGTCTTTGCCCATCTGGTGGACATGATCAAATCACCGCTCGTTATCAGCATGTTCCTGGGCATAATAATATCCCTGACCGGGTACAGTCCCATGCTGGAGAAACTCCCTGCAGCTGCCGCCCTTTTGGAGTCGCTTTCGCTGGTGGCCAGTACGGCGTTCCCCCTGATCCTGATCATAATCGGCTACGAGCTTCCCTTTGATTTCAAGAATTTCCGCACAATTATCTACGCCGTGCTGGCAAGGCTGGCGCTAATGCTGGCAATCGCTTATCTGCTCAATACATTTGTCATCGTCAGGTGGCTGGGCTTGGACACAATCTACCAGGCAGCCCTGTATACTATGTTTATCCTTCCGCCGCCTTTTATTATCCCGCTTTCCATAATTGGTGAGTGTGACCATAAGCAGTACGTCCTGGACTTCATCTCAGTGCATCTGGTAGTGTCCTTGCTGGCCTTTATAACACTGATGTACCTCATTTAGCACTCCTAACCAGTAAACAATCGCAGGCAGAAGCACTGATGTTATAGGCCGGCTGTGTGGAGGACACCAACCCAAGAAACGCTAAATCCCCGCCATGTCTTGCGACTTGACGGGGATTGTTTGGTGATCGCTCCGATCATTCCGCCTGGCCTGCACTGGTCTTTGCAGCTTCGGCAACCCGCATTTTCGTTACCTCTACCACATGCACATTGACTGCCCCTACGGTCAGTCCCGTAAGGTTCTCAACGGCAGCTTTAACATTCCGCTGCACATTTTCAGCCACACCTTGGATAGCATAGCCATATTCAACCGTGATGTAAACGTCGATCAGGGTATTCTCCCCTGCGGCCTCCACCGCTACGCCCTTATGCAGATTTTTCCGGCTCAGTTTCTCAAACAGTCCCGCTGCCCCGCTGCTGGCCATGGCAGCCACTCCATCAACCTCACCAGCTGCCATGCTGGCGGCTACAGAAACCACCTCGTTGGACATTCTGACCATGCCCAAATCCGTGGAATACTCAGGCTTTTTGCCGTCCATGCTGATCACTTCCCCTATATTGATTTTGCATTTTCCGAGCTTGCCCACCCAGGTGATACCTTCATTTTACCACATCAATGCTGACAATCCCCTGCATACGCATGCTGCGGAAATCGTCACCGGCGCAGCCGCTTTGTCTAAACTCAAATTATTTTATTTTTTTGAGTTTAAGGACCGCTTCAAGGTCCGGTTGACCTCATCGAGGTCGAAGTTCTGATAGTGCTGGGATTGACCCCCTTCAACCACCTCAGCATGTCCCGGGTGTTCAGGATCATTCCAGACCTCCAGAAAATCCCGGTAGCAGTCTACCCCCCCCACATCCTCGGGCGGACAGGCACCCACGCCCTTCAGGCAGACCGGGTA
>CAZYGL010000285.1:0-2736 GCA_964647335.1 uncultured Syntrophomonas sp.
GAAAGGTTATTGGCAGTCAGCAGAGAATATACATGGTAAAATCAATTCAAAGGTCCAGAGGCTCCGGGCTGGGACTAACAATCATGGGAGAGGGTGCATGCCATGACGGTAAAGGCTTTACCGGTTGACCAAAGGGTTATAGATATCGATTCACGAAGGTTTGCCTCCATTGAAAAGGCTCTGGTGGAACTTATCACCAACAGTGACGACAGTTACTCTCGCCTGGAACTGCAAGGAATGCCCGTCAGCGGCAAGATCACCATCAACTATGAACGTCACCAAAAAGGAGCAGTCCTGACTGTGGCCGATCAGGCGGAAGGAATGTCCCTCGCTCGCATCCGCTCGGTTCTGTCATATGGGGGAGCCCACAGCCAGATGGCCCGTGGCGAAGCAGGGGGCCGAGGTTACTTTGGGCGGGGGCTTAAGCAGGCTGTCTACGGTTTGGGGCATGGATGGATAGAATCCATCTACCAGGGCAAATTCGCGCGCTGTGACCTTTTCCGGGATGAGCGGGGCAGTTACATGTTCGACGACTGGGATCATGACCGGCCGGCAGAGGCCAAAGACTATCTTCGCCTGGGAGTCGGCGCCAAAGGAAATGGGAGCCAGGTGACCATAGTAGTTGAGAATCCAATGGTGAGCATTCCCTATTTCGGCTCTCTGGCCTCGGCGATCAGCAATAACATATACCTGCGGGATATCATGCAACGGCGCCAGGTAGAGATCACCAACCGGGGCCCAGCTGGCAGGAAACAAGCGGCACTGACCCTCCGCTTCGAAGAGCCAGGCTCCGAGGTCCTGATTGGACCGCTCGAACCGGGGGTTTTCAAGTTCCAGGGGCAAAATTTCCCGTTTTATTTGACCTTGAAAAAAGCGGTGGATTCTGAACTTGTTTTAAAGGGGGATGAGCGCACCAATGGCCTGCTGGTTATCTCCGGCACCGCCGTTTTGGATTGCCAATTCTTCAGATTCGAGAACCAGTTGGGCACTGAATTTCTATTCGGTACGGTTGAATGCCCTGGCTTGGCAGAGATGCTGGCTGGGGGGCACCCCATAATCAGTGATGAGCGAGAAGGATTAAACCTAAAAGAGCCTTTTGTGGCGGCTTTTGCTGATGCGGCAGCTGCCATGATTGCGGATACGATCAAGCGAGAACAGATTCGACTAAGCCACATAGATCATGCCACTACTTCTCGAAGAACCCAGATCATGATAGAACAGGTCCTGCGGCGAATGAACGATATTGCCGCAACCGAATTAGGAATCATTTTGTCTCCCGGTCCAGGTTCAGGGCGGCCTGGTCCCTATCCTACCGGGCGACCGGCAGTATTGCGATTCACCACCCCTTTTTATCATCGCCCGGCCCAGCAAAGTTTCCATGTGGCGATGATTGCGGATCGGAATCAGCTGCTGGAACAAGAAATACTGACATTCACGTACGATTTGCCAGCCACGATCAACATTGAACCAGTTATAGAAGCTATGGTGGCAGCAGACATCCCTGCAGATGGACGGGTGGAGTGGAGCTTGAGGGGAAGTGAAATAGGCTCCAAGGGAAGGATTGAAGTGAATGCCGGGCCATATGGAGCGGTCTGCGAGATTGTAATCGCGGAACATGCCCACAGCAAGGGTTACGGCCTTCCTTCAGTAAAACCCTCCCAGCCGTGGATCATGGACAACTCTACTGATCTGTTTACAGGTTATGAACTCCGCAATTTGGACAATGACCTGGAGCGGGCCAAGTACAGCCCGGAAGAAAGACTAATTTTGATCAATACAGAGGCACCAACCGTAAGACTCTACGTGAGCGGCCAAGGCCATTTCAAGGATGGAGCCCGTCTGTTGCTGGCCGAGCTCCTGCTGGATGTAATTGCAGAAGAACTGGCCCGGCGCTATATCGACCGGACTACCCAAAAGGGTGATAATGAAGCCTATCGACAAGCGAAGCAGGACATGATACGGCGTTACGGATTGGAGATACATTCTATCCTATTGGGTGAATAGAGGATCCGGGTGTGCAGATCCAGGGGGAGAGTGAATGGACCGGAAAGAACTGCAAGAGGCAATTAAAGGTACGTTGTTGGCAATAGAAGCAATCAAAAAAGAGGTTGAAGCAACCACTGATCCTGCCAGACTGCAGGAGCTTACCAGACGCAAAAAGGAGCTCCAGTACCTGCAGTTATGGCATCTTGAGCAATTGGAGCAGCTTGGTGCTGAGGGAGACAATATTGATCAGTGAGTATAACTAAACCTGCGGGGATGGGAGAAGTATAAGGTGGATCTGGGAGCAATAAGAAGAAACTATGCGAACGATGGCGACAAAGCCTTGATGACCGTATATCTTGGAAAACATGCGGAGAAGTATCTCTTGGCCCAGGAGATAATGCCGAATCTGCCCCGCAAAACCTACTGGAATTGGGCTGCTGCGCTACTTGGGCCTGCGTGGCTGTTTTATCGAAAACTTTTGGGCTGGTTTTTTACTTGGCTAGTATTGGGATTGGCAGTGGATTTTGTCTACTTTGCTGCCCCGCGTATGGAGCTCATAATAAGCCCGGCGCTTTTAGGGATTTTGGCCAAGTACTATGTGCCCCTATCGGTTGTGTACCTACTAGTCACCGGCATCTCATTAGGGTGCTGGGGGACCTATCTCTACCTGCAGCATGCGGAACGGGTAGTCGCCTTATACCGGTCAAAAGCTCCTGCCAGCATAGCAGCAGCACTGCTGGAGGCCAAAGG
>CAZYGL010000286.1:0-2735 GCA_964647335.1 uncultured Syntrophomonas sp.
TGGATGCCTGATCTGGACCGGATTCCCTTCCCATATGCTGATGGCTTGGGAATGATGACAGACCAGATCATATACTATGAGAGCTCGCGGGGCTGCCCGTTCAGATGCTCCTATTGCCTTTCGGCTGCCCAGCCCGGGATCAGGAATTTTTCCATGGCCAGGGTCGAGGCTGACCTTGAACAGTTGCTGAGCCAGCCGGTCAGGGAGATAAAGTTCGTTGATCGTACCATCAATTTGGATGAGGCTCGTTTTCGGGCCATTATGGAATTTATCATATCCAGGCAGGGCAGCAGCCAGGTCCATTTCGAAGTGGATGCAGCTTTGTTTTCCGATCTCATGCTAGAGTTTCTGGAGGGTGTGCCCAAGGGCTTGTTCAATTTCGAAGTCGGGGTTCAGACCACCTATGAGCCGGCTTTACGAGCGGTCCGCAGGAGGATGGACTGGAAGCGGCTCAGCAGCAATGTCAAGAAGCTTAAGGCAGCTGGGAATATCCACCTCCACCTGGACCTGATCGCGGGACTGCCAGGGGAAGACCTCACACGCTTTGCAGAGTCTTTCAACATGGTCTATGAGCTCCAACCCCACTACCTACAACTGGGATTTCTAAAATTGCTCAAAGGTTCGCCCCTCTATAGGGAAAGCGATCATTACGGCTATATCTGCCAATCGCAACCTCCTTACCAGGTCCTGGCCAACCATCACCTGAACTATGGTCAGATAGCCCATCTGGAGGATATAGAGGAGGTATTGGACAAGCATTATAATTCCGGTAATATGCCAGTGACTATAGACTGCCTGATTAAAAATGCTTATCATTCCAGGCCTATGGATTTCTATTCCGATCTGGCGGATTTTTGGCGTAATAATGGATGGTTCGGGATAGGACACCGGCAGGAATCTTTATACCTCTACCTGCTGGAATTTGTACGCCGGATTCATCCCCAGCACCAAGACCTGGCTGTGGAGAAGCTGAAATATGACTACCTCTGTCGCCATCATACCCATGGTCTGCCTCCAGGATTAGCGAGCTGCAATCCGGGTGATATTAATGACCGGATTTACAGGCTAGCCAGCAATCAGGAGTTTATTGATCATTACGTGCCGCATTTGGCGACTTTAAGCCCTCGGGACAGGAAGAAACTGCTGCACCTGGAATATTTCCGCTTTGATCCCCTGGGGGAAAATGATCAAGATAAACCTGCGCTAATCTTGTTTGCATATGATCCGATCCGTAAAATCGCCCACGCCTTGGTCAGAATGGGTGAAGGATTATCCTAACACGAAAAAATTCGGCTTACAAATTGCTTGGTTTTAGGCTACAATGATTTGGATATATATTAAAGAGGAACTGGGAACGTAAACCATAAGGATGCGGGAAGGGAATTTGAACTAGTTATGAAGAACCACGGAGAAATTGTAGCCCGCGAAGGCTGGATATTCATTTTGTTTTTTGCGGTTTTGACCATAGGACTCTACTATTTTGAGGCCTATATTACTGCCATCCTTGCTTCTATTATTACCATATTTTGCGTGTTTTTCTTTCGCAACCCGCCCCGGAAGATAGACGGCTCCAAGGGAGTGGTGGTCTCGCCTGCAGATGGACGGGTCATGGATGTGGTCAAGGTAAAAGAAACAAAATATCTGCAGGGTCCAGCGGTAAGGGTCCGAATATTTTTAAGCATTTTCGATGTCCATGTCAACCGCGTTCCCATTGCTGGGAGGATTGAGTTGATCGAGAAAGTGCCGGGTTTATACCTGGCTGCTTATAAAGATGAAGCCGGGCAGAAAAATGCCCGCAACTACCTGGGCATTAACAGCGAATGGGGCAAGATATTGGTGGTGCAGGTCACCGGCCTGATAGCCCGCCGTTTGGTCTGCTGGGTGAAGCCAGGAGAAGAACTTATGACCGGGCAGAGATTCGGACTAATCAGATTTGGTTCATGCACCGAATTATATTTGCCCAGAGAGGCAACAATTCTGGTGCAGCCAGGGCAGAAGGTCAAGGGAGGGGAATCTCAAATTGCGCGATTTTGTGAGTAAACGCACAGCTAATGCGGTTACCTTGATCAACCTGGTATTTGGCTGTTTATCCCTGATCAGCACTTTAGACGGGAAATATACTATAGCGGCCATTTATATATTGGCGTCGGTGGTAATGGATGGGCTGGATGGCCGTATAGCAAGGCGCCTGGGAGTAATATCGGATATTGGCAAGGAACTGGATTCCTTGTGTGACCTGGTGTCATTCGGGGTAGCGCCAGCCGTATTGCTGTATGCCCAGGTGCTCCACTCCTTTCCGGCCTCTTTGGGTCTGGTAGCTGCGGTGCTGTATATCAACTGCGGTGCGTTTCGACTGGCTCGCTTCAATGTGCTCAATATAAAGGATTATTTTGTCGGCATCCCCATAACCATGGCGGGCGGCATTTTGGCCTTGGTATCGTTGGGGGAGGCGCATTTACCTCCTTATCTCACCCTCTGCACGGTTTTGATTCTGGCCTTCCTGATGATCAGCAACCTGAAAGTGCGCAAGATATGATTAGCTAAACAAACAGCCGCCCATTGGTATACCGGCGAAGGGGAGGTTGGGTTGATGGATCCGAGGATTGAGGCCTTGCGTGGCCGGATCCCAGGTATAATTTATCACGAGCGGGTGCTTAAAAACGCGGTATTGCTGCCCCTGGTTGAATACGGGGGGGAAATCTGCGTTCTTTTCGAGATACGGGCTTCCCACATGA
>CAZYGL010000287.1:0-2728 GCA_964647335.1 uncultured Syntrophomonas sp.
TGGCCTATGCTCTGGTCATTATGTGGGCATATGCTGGCATACTTAACAAACACCTTGCTCCGGACGGATTCGCCGGTGGTTATCCATCGGTCATCACCGCAGTTGTCATATCGCTTCTGGTCATCGTCCTGACCATTGCAGCCCTATTCTGGCAAGGCAAAAGGGAAGAACACTTCGACATACTAGAGAGTGAAGAAAGATAAAAGCCTGCAATAAGAGCGCTTGGATCTCCAATTTGGTAAAGAGGAGTGATTTAATGTGAAACGCTTGACTCTACTGATTGTCATGATCTGCACTTTGTCTCTGCTGGCGGCTGGGTGCCAGTCATCCGATCAGGCCGGGAAGCAAAGCGCCAAGGGTCCCGTAGTGGTGGCCTCCAAGATCGATACCGAAGGTGCACTGCTGGGTAAAATGATTGTGGCTATGCTCCAGGCCAATGGTTTCGAGGTGGCTGACAAAACCGAGTTCGGACCGACCAACCTGGTCCGCAAAGCCCTCCTGAACGGGGAAATCGACATATATCCGGAATACACCGGCAATGGGGCGTTTTTCTTCGCCAACAGCGATCCCCAGGTGTGGAAGGATGCTGGCCGGGGTTATGAACTGGTGAAAACCTTGGACTTTGAGCAGAATAAAGTAGTCTGGCTGAAGCCTGCTCCGGCCAACAATACCTGGGCCATTGCAGTGCGCAAGGACCTGGCCCAGGCAGAAAACATGGCAACTCTCGCAGATTTTGCCGACTATGTCAATCAGGGGAAACCAGTCAAAATGGCGGCCTCAGAGGAGTTTATCAATAGCCCGGCAGCCTTGCCGGCTTTTCAAAAAGCATATGGTTTCAGCCTGCGAAAAGAGCAGCTGCTGGCTCTGTCCGGAGGCAATACTTCACAGACAGAGAAAGCCGCTGCAGATCGTACGGATGGAGTGAATTTCGCCATGGCATACGGTACCGATGGATCACTGGCTGCGCTGAAACTCCTTATTCTGCAGGACACCCTGGGAGTACAGCCGGTATATGAACCGGCTCCAATCATCAGGTCGGTTGTCCTGGAGAGTTACCCGGAGATAGCCGGAATTTTGGAGCCGGTTTTCACCTCCCTGGACCTGGTGACCCTTCAGGGATTAAATGCCCAAATAGCCCTGGAAGGCCGACAGGCATCGGAGGTAGCCCGTGAATATCTGCTGGCTAAGGGTTTTCTGAAGAACTAGATTATCTTGCGTGGGGAGAGGAATATGTTGCCTGCAACCCTCAATAGACTGGTTTGCCTGGGGACAATTACAGGCCTGGCAGCCTATGGGTTCCTGGGCTTCCTGACCGTTCGCCCCAACCGCCTCGCAAGCGGCATATCGTTTAGGTTCTGGGAAACCGCTGCTGGCTGGGAAGCGGCAGTGGTGATTCTGTTATGGGTGTCCCTCTTGATCCTGGGGGTATGGTATGCCCGGTCTCCCCGGGCCAACCTGGCAATGATGCTTATTGCCAATCTTTTACTAGCTTCTATCGTGTGGGCAGCCGGCTATAGTGCTGCGAGGATACTGGCTCAGGAAAGCCCGCTGACCCGGGTGTCCCTGGGAGCCGGGGCCTGGACAATGCTGCTTATGGCCTACCTGGTAATGCTAGGGATAGGCCCTCGCCTGAAGCGCTACCGGGCAGTACTGGGCTCCCTGTGGTTGTGGCTGCTTTTGGGACTTGTCATGAGCGGCGCCCTGGACAATCTATCTCTGCTGCAGGAATGGCAAGACCGGAAAGCCCGGTTCTTCCTGGAAATGCTCCAGCATCTGACCCTGGCAGGTATGGCAGTAGGATTGGGTTCACTGGTAGGGATTCCTTTGGGGATAGCTCTCTATCGAAAATCCTTGGCCCGGCAGTTGATATTTCCACTTTTGAACCTCATCCAGACGGTACCCAGCCTGGCTCTCTTCGGATTGCTGATCGCCCCGCTGGCTGTTCTGTCTGACCGTTTCCCTCTCATGAAAGACCTTGGCCTGGCCGGAATAGGCTGGACACCAGCTCTGATAGCGCTCACCCTTTATTCCCTGTTGCCCATCACCCGCAATGTGCATACCAGTCTGACGGCCATCGATCCGGCCGTCATTGAAGCTGGCAAAGGGATGGGCATGAGCCGGGGGCAGTTGCTGCACCGGGTTCAACTTCCCCTGGCAGCCCCACTGATCCTGAACGGTGTGCGCATTGCCGCGGTTCAGACTATTGGCAACACCGCTTTAGCAGCCCTGATTGGTGCGGGCGGACTCGGCACCTTCATTTTCCAGGGTATCGGGCAGTCAGCTCCCGACCTGATCCTATTGGGGGCCCTGCCGGTGATCCTGTTGGCAGTTATCGCAGACGGACTCATGCAGCAGATGATCAACTTCGCTTCTCCACGGGGGTGGTCCTATGGCTAAAATGATCGAACTGGTGGAAGTCAGCAAATCATACGGATCAGTTCCGGCGGTGGACAAGCTTTCCCTGGCCATTGAGGCGGGGGAATTATGTGTCCTGATCGGGCCTTCGGGCTGCGGCAAGACCACCTGTGCCAAAATGATCAATCGCTTGATTGAGCCCAGCTCCGGGCAAGTGCTGGTAAACGGCGTGGATGTCAAGTTGGTGGATCCCCAGCAGCTGAGGCGCCAGATCGGCTACGTGATCCAAAGCACCGGGCTTTTTCCTCATCTTACCGTCCAGGAAAACATAGGGATGGTGCCTGATTTATTGGGCTGGGAGAAAGGCAGAATA
>CAZYGL010000288.1:0-2708 GCA_964647335.1 uncultured Syntrophomonas sp.
TCATGCTGTTCTGGGACATCTCCAGGGCAGATACTGCTACGCCGCCTGCATTGGCTGCTTTGGCGGGAGCAAACAAAACTCCAGCTTTATGGAATATTTCAACTGCCTCAGGAGTGGAAGGCATATTGGCACCTTCACCCACAGCGATGCAGCCGTTGGCAACCAGGGTTTTCGCCGCCTGTTCATCCAGCTCGTTCTGGGTGGCGCTTGGAAGAGCGATGTCACAAGGCACGGTCCAGATAGCGTCACCTTCGAAATATTTGGCGGTGCTGCATTCTGTACAGTAGTCGCTGCAGCGTTTCCGCTCAACTTCTTTTATCTTCTTGATAAGATCCAGATCGACACCGGTATCGTCTACGAAATATCCGTTGGAATCACTCATGGCAACCACTGTGGCTCCCAGTTCCATTGCCTTCTGCGCTGCATAGATGGCTACGTTTCCGGATCCAGAAATGACTACCTTCTTGCCGGCAAAGGACTGTCCTTTGGCCTTCAGCATTTCATCAACGAAATAAACCAATCCATATCCGGTAGCTTCAGTCCTGGCCAGGCTGCCGCCCCAGGTGAGACCCTTGCCGGTCAAAACACCTTCATACAGTTTGGTGATCCGTTTGTACTGACCATACATGAAACCGATCTCACGTCCGCCCACTCCGATGTCACCAGCCGGAACATCCACATCTGCCCCGATATGCCGGTATAATTCGGTCATAAAACTCTGGCAGAACCTCATGATTTCATTGTCCGACTTGCCCTTGGGATCAAAATCGCTGCCGCCTTTGCCTCCGCCAATAGGAAGGCCGGTCAAGGAATTCTTGAAGATCTGTTCGAAACCCAGGAATTTGATGATTGAAATATTGACCGAAGGATGCAGTCTCAATCCGCCTTTATAAGGACCGATAGCGCTATTGAACTGGATTCTGAACCCGCGGTTCACCTGAACTCTGCCATTATCATCTAACCAGGGAACTCTGAAAATAATCTGGCGTTCGGGTTCCACGATTCTCTCCAGGACCCCAGCCCGGGCAAATTCGGGATGTCTTTCCACAACGGGTGCCAGTGATTCGAGTACCTCTGTCACTGCCTGTAAAAATTCTGGTTCATGGGCATTTCTCTGCATGACTTTTTCCAATACGCTGCTGGTATAAGACATTGCTTTTCTTCCTCCTTCGGAATATTAATTATGAATTTGTAGTGCTCGTTTTCAGCTCTTCCAAATTATAAATATAATACTCACAAAGTTAAATAGATTTTGCCCAGATATATTGTATGCATGCTGCCTGCGCTAGACTGAGCAATGTCTTATCCTTTTCTTTGATGCTAGACTTGCTCCGAACCTGAAAATTTGACCATGGCCGGATCGCTGAATATATTGGACGCGAATAAATTGCCGTCCGCCGGCAAAACCAGCCTGGCCCGTCCATCCGGGAAGTCGAATCCCTTCTGGAACTGGACTGGCTGTGCCCAGCGTGGGTCCAAAGCTATCATTTCCCCTCGTTCATGCATATCATGACTGCCGGGACGGAGGGTCTTGATCAGTTGCGCGAGAATCTGCAGGTTATCCTTCCCGCCTGGCGGGGCAACAGCTGGCAGCAATTCGGCTTTGACATTGTCCGCACTCAGGTAGGATCCTGCTGTTTCCAGGGGGCTGGAAGCAGGCAGAACCACCTCAGCCAGGTCGGCGGTGGCAGTCATAAATGGGCTGAGGACCACTAGGAAATCCAGCCCAGCTAACGCGTTTGCCTCAATGGCTCCACTGCCGACAGGATCCTCACCTAGAATCAAAACCTCTTTGATCTTCTGAGCTTTGATCATGGTCGTCAATTGACTGCCATCGCAGCGGAAACCCGCCTGCCACACCCCGTTGGCGTTTCCGCCAGCACTTACCACTACGATCCCGTTGCGGGGCGATCCAACCCTTCCGTTTATTAGTGCGAGATCGGCCAGCAATTGAACTGCGCGGTCGGAGACGGTAAATCCATCGACCACGATCATAGCCTTACGGCTCTGACCATACAATGCCGCTATCTTTAAGGCGTCATCCCCAGGGATCAGCCGGCTTAAGTTTTCCGCCATGGGATCATATCCGACAGTACGGTTGGCAATATACTGCGGATCAGAATAATTATTGCTGACTGAAGCAGCCAGGATTTCTTTTAAGAAAATAGTACTGTTATCAGGGCACACCTGCAGGACGGCAATGTCATCCACCAGACTGCCCTGATCGCTTATGATTATCAATTTCGCTCCGCTCTGGACCGCATTTCTTATTTTCACGGTCATGACCTGATTTTCGTTGAACGAGCCTACCATCAGGATCAAATCAGTCGCTTCCGCTTCGAGGAGCCGATTAGTCGATAGATTCACACCGAATACTTCCTGTAATCCCCGACCGGCATTAAGGGTAAAACTCCCTAGATTGTTTGTTCCCAGCAGGTCTCTGCCCAGATATGCTGCCAGGCTGGCCTCTTCCACGGTCAGCCCTGGTGCAGCAAGCACAGCTACTGCATCACTGCCAAACTGGCTCTTCAAGGCCAAAGATTTCTTGGCAACATGGGTCAAGGCCTCTTCCCAAGTGGTCTCCTGCAGGACCCCGTTTACTCTGACAAGAGGCTTCTCTATCCTGTCCAGGTTGAAACTGCCAAACCCGAACCTGCCCTTGGCACATAAGATCTGGCCAGCCGGCGGCACAATTCGCTGCACCAATT
>CAZYGL010000289.1:0-2707 GCA_964647335.1 uncultured Syntrophomonas sp.
TGGGATCATGGCTCTGGGGCACCAATTTTTGAACTACCATTTCTCCGCCAAGAGCAGCGGCACCTTCAGCCACAACTATTATGCTGTATTTTTTATCATGCCATTGCCGGCGTTTGATCTGGTTGATAATGCTTTCAATCTTGTAAGGTATTTCTGGGATCAGAATAACATGGGCCCCGCCAGATATGCCTGCATGCAGGGCTATCCAACCCGCGTATCGGCCCATTACCTCAAGTATCATAACCCGGTGGTGAGACTCGGCTGTTGTATGCAGCCGGTCCAGAGCCTCGGATGCGGTATCAACTGCCGTGTTGAAGCCAAAAGTGACATCGGTGGCTGAGAGGTCATTGTCGATGGTTTTAGGCACCCCGACCACAGCAACTCCTTTTTCATAAAACTGATCAGCAATATGCAGGCTGCCGTCTCCGCCGATAACAATCAAACCATCCAATCCCAAGTCATGTAGATTGCTGATAGCGCGATCGGATACGTCGATCATCACTTCCTGACCGTCCTTGGTGGAAGGATAATTGAATGGATCGTCACGATTACTGCTGCCCAGAATGGTCCCTCCCCGGTAGCCTATACCGGATATAGTCTTCAGATCCAAATGAATGTAGTTGCCCTCCACCAGACCGTGGAATCCATCCAGAAATCCCACAACTTCCATATCATATTTATTGATAGCGGACTTGGTGATTGCCCTTATCACTGAGTTCAGGCCCGGACAATCACCACCACCGGTCAATATTCCGATTCGATTGAATTTGCCCATAAGATGTCCCCCCAAATACTACATGTTAGTTTATTCGGCACGGATATTTTTTTCCCTTCAAGATCCAAGAGCAAAACACAGCCTTATGAGAAGCCTGAGTTTCATATATTGGCTATGAATGGTAAAATTATGTTAATAGAAAGGAGCAGTTATATGGATACCAACACCGAATTGAAAAACCGCATCAAACAGTGGGCTATGGATGCCGGTGCAGATATAATAGGCTTCGCACCGGTTGAACGGTGGGATGAGGATAATCGGGTTCCTCAGGATTTTCGGCCGCGTTCCCTGTGGGATCCGGCTCGGACGGTGATTGTAATGGGCGTAAGCATGCCGCTGCCGATTGTTGAAACCACTCCGTCTATACTGCACAAAGAAGCATATGACACGGCTAATAAAACGCTAGATGCTCTAGGTTTCAATCTGGTGCGGTTTTTGGTGCGCCAAGGACAGCCTGCCTTTTTCTTCACCCGAGATGGATTCGGCAGTTTGCGTCTGCTCAAGGACCGGCCAAAGGCTGCCTTTGGGCATGCGATGGCAGCTTGGTACGCGGGCCTGGGAACGATAGGTGTTAACAATTGCGTTTTAACCCCTGGATACGGTCCAAGGGTGAGGTTTGTATCCGTGTTTACGGCCGCTGTACTCCCACCAGATCCCATGATCGAGAAAGACCTGTGTATCAAGTGCGAAACCTGCGCAAAATGCTGCCCGGTGGATGCCCTGAAAATGCGTGAAGACCAGTTCGTAGGTGAATATGATGTGCCTGCTTGTTTGCAGAGGCATATTGAATTGACTGCTGACAAGTCATATCCGTGCGGTATATGCTGCAAGGTCTGTCCCGTCGGTAAGGACCGGATTATCTTCAAACAGAAGGGTATTTTGAAAAAATACCTTCAGGAGGAAGAAGCATTGAGGACCAATCCTGATGATCCTGCCTACAAAAACTGGACTCAGGTCCGCAAGTATGGTACCTGGAACAAGGATTATCCCAGGTAAAATGTTAAAAAACTATTCGAAAGATAGGAGGAGGGTTTATGATGCAGAACACTAGACTTGATGATTTCGGAATGGAATTCAAATCCCTGGTCAATAAAAAGCTGGAGTGGAATGATTTCCTGGCCCAGGGCAAAGCGTTGCTCAGCGAGTTGGTCCTGGACCCCACCTGGTTTAGGCCTGTGCTTTCCAAACTGGTCCTGGATGAAGCTTTCCTAAAATCCCAGTGGCTCTCCATCGATCCCAATGACCTACAAATTTATCGGGATGCGGACAAAGCCTTCTCTATTCGAGCATTTATCTGGGAACCATCCGTCCGGTATCCTATCCATGATCACGGTGCCTGGGGAATCGTCGGCGCCCACATCAACAGAGTTGGAGAGATCAAATATGAGAGGGTCGATGACGGATCAAATCCTGATTACGCAGAGGTAAGAGCTATCTCCGAAGCCATATTGTCGCCCGGTGAGATAACCGTAGTCATGCCGGTTAATGACGGAATTCATCAAATGGCAGCTATGGACGGCAAGACCGCTGTGTCGATCCACATTTACGGTTCCCCGGTGCGCAAGGGATATATCCATTACTATAATGCCCATAACCATACCGCCCACCGGATGTATCCACCGTATACCGACAAGAAAGTCCTAGCCATAAGGACCCTTGGTTCGGTCCCGGAAGAATGGTCAGAATCGGTATTGAACGATGCCCTCAAAACTGATGGGCCTGACTTCATCAAAATGGAGTGCCGCCTAGCCCTGGAAAAAATGAAGGGATGAACAGTTTGGGCAACCAGGTGACCAAGACAGAAAAACCTATCAACATTGGCGGTGAACTGGCTGGATCTATTGGTGACCTAGGCACCCTGCTCCCATTCGTCATTGGCGCCATAACCTTTGCCAGCCTTGACACCACCAGTGTGCTTTTCACCTTTGGCTT
>CAZYGL010000290.1:0-2704 GCA_964647335.1 uncultured Syntrophomonas sp.
GACCTGGAGCCTTGCGGTGAAAATTTTTATCCCATTATAGGTCCGGGCCTGGCGCATGAGGCTTGAAAAAAGCAGTTTTTTAAGGGATTCCTCTTCCAGCTCAAGATTATGCAATGCCCGGATATCGGTGGTTATCATTTCCCGCAGCATGGGCACATAACGGTCCACGAAACTAGAGTAATAATAGCTGTTAAGCTCCAGTAAATAATCATCCCAGGCCTCTATTTCAGCCACCGGAGCCAGCAGGGGCCGACTCAGACCACCATAACGGGCACTCAAGTCCAGAGTCAATTGGTCCAGGATCTGTAAATATTTGTCTTGCTCCTGGCTAGGATCCAAAATCAATACACCCCCCACAATTTTTTAAGAACTGACCCTCCGGGTTGCCGGTCTTTGTAGCGGTCGCCCTGATCCTGGCCTGGGTCGGCTTGATTCTCTAAGCGCCGAAGCATTGCCCGGGCTGAGCGGCGCCCGGAATCATCGGCCAGGGGCGAGATTTCCTGCAGCAACTTTTCATTCATGAATGTTTCTGCTGGGATCCAGTTAAATAAGCGCATATAATTCTGCAGCAGCCTGGAGGCGGCAGAGGGGTCCAAATCGAGTTTGGCTTCCCTTTGGGCCAGGCGAATCAGATTCATTGCGGTAAAAGCTTCATGGGGAAGCGCTGAGAAGCGTTCAGAGACAACCTGTTCTAAAACCTCCAGGGTCATATCTTGGCTGGGTTCATGCCAGTTCAGCAAGATTTGGGCCAAGGCGTCATCCGGCCTGCTGTGGTGCAGCCCTGCCGCTCTCTGCACCAATTCCAGGTAGCCATAACGGTTGAAACCAAGCAGGCTGGATAGAGCTATGGTATAGATATCAAGATAGAGGAGCGAACCAGGATCAGGTTTGAAACCCGGAAATCGGCTGCGATAAAGAGCCAGGGCTTGCCCGTGCGGATCGACCGGCTGAGCCAGCAGGCAATAAACCGGTATGGCTTTGCGCAGCAGTTGGCGTACGGTCTTGTGGAGCATGCCATCTGGATCAGCTATTTGACTGAAAGTCCGGTTATCGGCTTGACGGAGTAGGTCAGAGGCGACCAGCAAGCAGTCGGCGATCAAGCCAGCCCGGAAAAGCATTTCGGATGCGTACAGTACCGCTTCTATGGTTTCTGTTTGCCAGGGAGCAATCGACTGCAGACTCCTGGCTTTGTCAACTGCATCTGTCGCAGCGGCGACAACGGTCAGCTGCCCACCATATAAACCGGGAATTTCGGGGCCACTCTCGCTCAGAGCAGGTCTGACGGATTTTGATTCCGGCTCAGGCGACAATTCATCGAGTCGGTCCTGCAACATCCGGCGCAATACGGGATTGGTCGTCCTGGCCTCCAAATAGGCGCACTGTCCAGCGTTCATTTGAACTATAAGGTCTCGGTAGGCTGATTTGAGTTCCTCTCGAAACAGACTGATCAGGAATTGCAGATCGCGTCCTGCCGGCTGCTCCGCGGCTATAACTTCAGCCAGATAGGTGAAAAATAGTGCCGTAAACGTGGCTGGCTTCTGGGCAAGGTAAAAAGCGACAATACTGCTGTCCCGGTTTTGATACAGCCAGGACCAGAAAGAACTGCGGTGGGGAGAGAAATAAAGAGCGCGATGCACAAAATCCAGCTCCTGAGCTGTTGAAGGACGCAGTCCATCGACCTGGCCAGGATCAGTCCTAAGTTGCCTTCTGAGGCTCAGTTCCTGTTCCCAGGTGGTCCACAGGTTGGATTGACTGGTTGCTTCATTTAATTCATTCAGTATATTAGCCATAGTTTTATCCCTGCTTTATTTGGCATATAAAGCCCGGTTCAGGATCTGGCAGGCATTCCGGGCTTTGATGTTATCTGCTTCGGTCAAATATATGTAGTAATAGATTGATTTCTCCTTGTTGGTGAAAACCCCTCCCAGGCAATCGCTGCCCACCAGGTCGATTTTATCTTCACTGGCTTTATGGCCCCGCAGGTAGCGCACACTATGCAGGCGACTGACGAAAGAGTAGCGCCCGATCCTTTCGAAATGGCTCTTCAAGCCGATCTCCTTGTAGGGATTGGCGCTTTCATATTTATATACCACTTCCTTGTCCCGGGGCAATGGCAAGGCCAGTCCGTCCTGCTCCAGGTTGGAGAGCAAATCAAGCCCGGGCAGCAGGATATCAACCATTCCGTCAGGAAAGACCGACGCCAGGTATTCGTGAAGATATATCGGAAATGAGTCGGCCGGCAGAGGCCCAGCCTGCAGACTTTTAAGCAATTCAGGTGTCTGGAGCAGGTAGTCGAAGAAATCATCGCTGCTGCAGGTAAAGCGGGGGAGATAGGTTTGGTAGTCCCGGAGGATGATCAAGGCAAACCTCTGATAGAAAAGCTGGTACGAAGGGGGTGAGTTCTGCAGCAGGTTATGAGCATATGCCATCAAATCGGTGTATTCAGCTTCAGAAAGAGACTGTCGGCGATAGAGTTTGCGAAGTATAGAGCGCATCGGTTATGGATTAGCCTCCTTAAGCCATTAAATCCGGGTTAAAGAGCCGCTCGAGGCCCTGCTGCCGGTTCATATGCTAGAAAGTACTGAATCTGTAACCCTGGTTTTTCAAGTCGATAATGATCTGTTCCAGGGCTTCGGTATCACTCTGGGAAACCACATGCAGGAGTATCACTGCTCCGGGGTGAATATTATTCAGCACATGCTGA
>CAZYGL010000291.1:0-2699 GCA_964647335.1 uncultured Syntrophomonas sp.
TCCTGCGCAGGATGCTGTTAACCGGGATAACATCCCTTACTGCCATAAATACCCGCTGCTGGGGATGGCGAGCCCGGTCCAGGGTCAAACCTTCAGCATCCCACAAGTCGGTAAGTGTGAGATCGACAATCGACCCGTCTGGCAGAAGGAATTGGAGCTGTTCTCCAATGCCGAAATTGGCCCTTTGTTCAACCTCCACAATTTTGAGCTCCGGATCAAAGCCGGTCGTAATACCACAGAAATCAGCTCGACCGGCTATGGATTCCTTGCGAGGATCCTGCAGCAACTGCTGACCTCCCCCAATAAATCCGGTAGTGTACGGGCGGGTCGCAATAGACTGGAGTTCCTGCCCCCAAGCCTGGATCATATCCTCCGGGTAGGGATGGCGGTTCGACACATACCAGTCGATGGCTTGCCGGTAAACTCTGGCAGCAGTAGCTGCATAGAGGGGGCTCTTCATCCGCCCTTCCACTTTGAAGGCATCGATGCCGGCATCTATCATCTGCGGCACCATTTCCAGCAAGCATAAATCCCGGGAATTGAAAATATAGCTGCCGCGGGAGTCTTCCTCCAAAGGGAAATACTGACCCGGCCGTTTTTCTTCGGTAAGGTAATAGCGGTAGCGGCAGGGATGGGCGCAAGCTCCTTGATTTGCACTTCTCCCGGTCATGAAGTGGGACAAAAGGCAGCGTCCGGAATACGAAACACACATAGCCCCGTGAATGAACACCTCTATCTCCACATCCACCCGCTCTTTGATCTGGCGGATTTCCTCCAGGTCAAGTTCCCGGGCCAGGACTAACCGCTTGGCCCCTAAATCACGGTATTGGGCCGCGGCTTCATAATTGGTCGTATTGGCCTGGGTACTGACCGTCACCGGCAGATCCGGGGCATGGATCCTGGCCAGCCTTAATACTCCCAGGTCGGCGATGATCAATCCATCTGCACCCATCTGCTGCAGAGCTTCAAGGTATCCCGGCAGTTCCTTGAGATCCCGGTTGTGGGCTAGGATGTTGACAGTCACATAGATTCTCTTCCCTGCCCCATGGGCTAATTCCAGACCGAGTTTGATCTCCTCCAGGGTAAGGTTTCCGGCAAAAGCCCTCAGGCTGAATTCCTTTCCCCCCAGATATACTGCATCGGCTCCAAACAGTAGAGCCGTATTAAGTTTCTCCATATCTCCAGCGGGCAGGACCAGTTCAGGACGGAAGTTCTCCTGCCCGGCTAATACCGGTTTATTTCCCATATTTCCTGACTGCCTCCAGGTGTTCCAGGTATGTGGCGGAGAACTGGTGACTGCCATCGCCCTTGGCTACATAGTAATAATAGTTGTGCAGTTCAGGATTTACTGCCGCTTCAATGGCTGCCCGCCCCGGGGATGCGATGGGACCGGGAGGCAAGCCCGTACGTTTGTATGTGTTGTAAGGCGAGTCTATTTCCAGGTCCTGGTAGGTAACGGTTTCGCGGTGTTCACCCAGGGCATAGATTACCGAGGCATCGATCTGCAAAGGCATCCCCTTCTGCAGCCTATTGTAGATCACCCCTCCTATACGTTTGCGTTCTTCAGCAACCTGGGCTTCTCGTTCAATCAATGAAGCTACGGTTATCACCCTGCCGACCTGCAATTGCCTGGCTTGGGCCTGGGATTTGAAGTTGTCATCCCAGACCCTGTCGAATCTGGTCAGCATCATATTGATGATCGCTTCGGCCCCAGTCTCATCCTCGAAGGTGTAGGTGTCGGGATACAAGTAGCCTTCTAAGCGTTTTTCCCGGTCAGTTATCCCTGACTGGAGGAAAGGATAGTCATAATTCGCCTGCACGGCAGCTTGCCATTGCTCTGGGCTGCATATACCGTTCTTAACCAATAGTTCACTGATCTGACGGACTGTATAGCCTTCAGGGATTGTAAAGGTCATTTGTTTTACTTTACCTTCGACCAACTGCTGGATTATTTGGTCAAGCGACTGGCTCTTGCTGAAATCATAAAGCCCAGCCTGCAGATCCTTTTCGTGGCTCTGCCAGTAGCAATAAGCCAGGAAGATCCTCTCATCGCGGATCAAGCCTTTCTCGATCAAAATTGCCGCCACACTGTGAGCGGTGCTGTATTGCGGGATCCTGACCTCGATCATGACCTGGTCATTGGGATCCATGGGCTGGCCTTGCCTATACATAAACTGCCAGGCCGCCGCGACTGCCAAAAGCACCAGCAGCAGAAAGACTATCCCTAATTTGAGGGCTCGCTTGCCCAGAGTTGATTTCATTACATACCCACCTTTGTCATCCATCTGCGAAGATCATAATCCAATGTTGTCTATTGTAGGTCCCCCACCAATATAGGATCCCAGGGGATCAACCTGACCGGATTCCGGCTCTGATCCCACTGCATTGCCATTATCCATCGGCGGCTCAACCTCTGTGACGGGATCCGGAACAGGACTTTGGATTACCGGAGCAGGCGGCAGGGCTGGACCGACATAAACCAGTCGATTGAGGGGCCGGTAATAGTCACGGGCCAATAATTCGGTCTCGATTGCTTTCCCGTTCTGATCATAAAAAGTGCGGAATGAGCGTACTATGTAACCGGGCTGGCCGCCATGATCAGTTTTTTGAGTACCCGGAGCCAAGGTCATATCCCTGTGCGTTTCAGTTATATAGGGGATGGTCTCGTCAACCACATATGATAATTCGATATGTCGTTT
>CAZYGL010000292.1:0-2691 GCA_964647335.1 uncultured Syntrophomonas sp.
TGAACCGTCCCTGGGGCCGTTTCGCCACCATTTTCTCCAGCAACCGGTTTATCTTGGTACCTATGAATTCACGGCTGGCGATGGGCTTGACCAGGATAGTATATAATCCCGCCCGGTTTCCGCCCAGTATGTCAGTGAATATCTGGTCCCCCACCACAGCCGTCTGGGCGGCAGTAACCCCCATGATGTATAAGGCCCGGCGGAATGCACGCCGGCGTGGTTTGGCCGCCCGGTGAATGAAAGGTATACCCAGCCTGTCAGCCACACTCTTGATGCGCTGCTCCCCGTTGTTGGAAAGGATACAGGCCTGGAAGCCCTGGCCCAGGAGATTTCCGAACCATGCTTCAATCTGGTCGTCAATGTGGTGACTGTTCCATTCGGTGATGGTATTGTCCAGGTCGAAAATAAACGCGTTAATATGCTTGCGCCGCAACTCTTCCAGTGGTAGTTCCAGAACCGAATCGGCATAATCCCTAGGCTGTAACAATTCTAACATCTTTTCCCTCTTTATACCAATTTTAGCATTTTGTTGCGAAATAGTTCTGCGGCCAGTTCTGGGGCTACAGGATTGGAATACATGCCGGTAGAGATGTCTGCACCTGTAGTCACCAGCAGGCGGGGCAATATTTCCAAAAACCAATGATAACCAGGGACAAACGGCATATTGAGCGGAGCCGAGTTGAATACCAGGTTATAAGCTGGATTGTCCAAAGCATCTGTCATTATGCGGCTAAATATCATGACGATCCATGCCAGGTCTATTATCTGAGCCTCATTTATGTCCCCGAAATGCTCAATGTGCTGTTTGGGAATCACCCAGGTCTCGTAGGAGAATCGGGAGGCATATGGGCAGATCAGCAAGAAATGCTCACTTTCATATATGACCCTGATACCATTCTGTTTTTCCTGGGCAAGCATGGCACAAATCAGACACTGGCCTTTTTTTTGGAAGTATCTGGGCAGGCCTGCATTGGTCCTGGGCACATAAGGCAGCCCCATCATTTGGCTGTGGCTGTGTTCCAGGGAAGCTCCCGCGAATATGCCCCGGTTCTTGTAGATCTGGATGTATTTGATCTTCTCGTTCTGCGCCAGGGCATTATACCTGGTTTTGAAAACAGTCAGGATCTGCCCGATTTTCTGCTGGTTGAAATTGTGTATATCTATACCGTGCTCCGGGGTTTCAATAATCACTTCCTGTTTGCCCACACCGGTATAATTGCTGTATATGCCCAGATCCGTCTTCTCCAGGGCTTCATCAAGTTGAAAAACGGAAAACTTGTTGGCTACCACCCGGATAGACCATCCTGGGGTATCAGGTTCGGTACCTTCCTTCCTGTAAGCCATAATTTCATGGGGGGTGGACGATTCATTCCCTTCGCAGAAGGGACAGAATCCCTGGTTGCCTACGGTCTCAATGCCCCGTCTTTTTATAGGGAAATGGGCTGGTTTCAAGGCAGAATTGGCCGGGATCGCAACCCAACAATTCCTGACCAGGTCCCTTCTTATTTCCGCCATCACATTCTGCCTCCTCTACTGGATGATGAGACGCTCCATGTTAATGATACCGCAATGCAGATCCAGAAAAACAAGCTGTTATTTTACTATTATATGCTATTCCTTACTGGACACTGCAATAAGCTTATTGATATTCCTCCATATTTTTTCCATTTTATCCCTGGCAGCAATCCCTATAATTTGAGGTTTTTATTTAATGTTTGACAGTATATCCATTACCATTTAATATGTTAATTGGTGAGAATATTTTATAAAACTAAACTCTACGAAAGGAGGTATGAATTGCCAGAAGATCGGAAAATCCGTATTTTCGGGGATTTTTCATTTACTGGGTCACTATTGTTCCAGAGAGTATACCACATACCAAAGAGTTAATCAGTTACATTTTTTGTTCTACTGCCAATGGACGGATTTGTTGGCGGACTGACCCTTCGAGAACACAGATACCCACCCATATTGTGTAAGATTTTCCCATTAGTACTTGCAGATTGTTCGCCCCATAGATTAAGAAAAACAATCTATAGAGACAAACAAGTAAGATCTACAGTGCATGTTATGGAATCGATAATGCTTGCGATTCCAACACGGGAATCGGAGCATAATAAAAATGTGAGGGGGATTTTGGATGTCAGGAAACGGAGCAGGATGGGCCAATCCGGCACCAGCAGGATTAGTAGCATTGGGAGTTGCATGTTTTACTTTCTTTTATCTTTTGACTTGTCCTAAAGCAATCGCGGTAGCACCGCTTCTCGCTTGTTGGTTACTCGGCGGATTTGTAATCCAATTTACAGTTGCTGTTATTGAGTTGATGGAAGGCGCAACCACTGGTGGTAACGTCTTTTTGATTTTCTCGGCTTTCTTCATGCTGGCTGGTTCTGCCGAATTCATGGTCAAATATATGGCCAATGCCAACAAAGCTGTATGGACTATTCCCTTGGACAGCAGAATCGATGGTTGGGCATGGGCCGCTCTGGCAATCTTCATAATCGGTTTCACCCCAGCTTATTTTAAGGCCACTTCTGTGCTGACCATGGCTGTAATCCTTTTGGATGTAGCTGTTGTCACCATCGCCCTGATGGACCTGGGCATCATCTCCAAAGAAACCGGCGATCCGATTGCAGCTTACTTCCTGCTGTTTACCGGAATCCTGGGCCTGTACCTGGCCATAGCCATAGT
>CAZYGL010000293.1:0-2686 GCA_964647335.1 uncultured Syntrophomonas sp.
GTTTTCTGCCGAACAGGTGCTTGCTTCATCAGGGTGGTCAGGTTGATCGAGACATCCTGCGGGGGAAACATACTTGTCGGCCCATTCTTCAAATATGGTGCCGATGGGCTTCTTGCTTTGGAGGGAACCCAGTTTTAATTTGTCATAGAGGTCGACCGGCAACTTCAGGGTCAGGCTGACCATTTCCTCTTTTCCCTTTTCTTTCTTCACCTTAGTATTATCTGCAACTGCTGCTTTCATTATCTTTATCCCTTTCAAGATGTAATTATTTGAATATATATAAATTCTTACGTTTGTCCTCATTCTCCGATCAGCGGGGGATCGGTATTTCCGTCATCTTGGGTTCTGCATCCCGGTGGAATTACGAGGTAGTGCTTGTCCCTCCGCTTCATAGCAACCCCCGTTCGGCGAACGATATGAACCGGCCCTCGCCGACGATGACGTGGTCGAGTACCTTGATATCGAACAGTTTACCTGCCTCGCTCAAACGTTTGGTGATGTCCATATCCTCCCGGCTCGGTTCGGGATCGCCTGACGGGTGGTTATGGGCCAGGATCAGGGCGGCGGCTGATGACAGCAGTGCCCCCTTGAAGACCTCACGCGGGTGGACTATAGACTGATTAAGGCTACCGGTTGACACCCGGTCGATGCATATGATGCCGTTCTTGGTGTCCAGATGTAGGACGATAAAATTCTCCTTCCCTTCCAGCTGAAGATTATACATAAGCTCATAGACATCTTCTGCTTTACTTATCCGGCGGTTATCAAGGTACGCTGGGGCTTTTTCCCGGATCACCTGGCGCTCATAAACCAGGCGCAGGCATTTCAGACGAATGGTTTTCCAGTCACTGTCCATGGCTTACTTCCCGGCCCGTAGAAACGATCTTGGTGTAGCTGTTATCGTTGCTATCAAGGCATTACTGTCATTAGGCGGCAGGAATCTCTTTTTGCTCGCACCCATGAATTCAATCTTGGCTGTCATGTCTGGTCTTTCTCCTTTTCTGGTTCATCGCTCGTTTTATCCTCATGATTCGCCTCGTGAATCTCCTCCAAAATCTTCTTGCCAGCGGCAACAGCTACATCCACCAGCACTACTTTAAGAATCTCTATCATTTCTCCTTCTCCTCTTTGGTCAGTGCTAAGTGCCGAATATAAGCTGAATATTTAGCACCTCCCCATGTTTTTGTATCGTTATCATGGACTTCCGGTGACTCGGCGGCCATGGGGTTATCTCAAGACGGTGACGGTGACCAGACGATAGACGCGCATCTCGTAATGGCGTAGGAAGTTTTGTTCCCACAGCTTATACAAGTTCCGGCCTGCCTGAATGGGATACCCCTCAGAAAAGTGATGGAACTGTTTGAGGCCGAAGTCAAAATCGATGGATTCGCCGCGTACCACAGAGGGAGGCTTCCCATACAGGGCGAAGTCGGAGATGCATTTAATGCTGCCGTCAGCCTCCAAGGTAATCTCCACGGGATGGGAGTCGCGGTCATCTTCCAGATCGCGGTAGTTAAGTATCACTCCCCGATTCCCCTTTATATCGGAGCTGTCGATCTCGCGTTGCAGCAGGTTTCGCAGCCTCTCGTCGATCGGCCACGGCAGGTTGTCAGTGCGGATAATCATTTCTTTTCCTCCTTGAGACTAAAGAGCCCATACCCCGAACGGGTATGGGCTCTTCGTTTTTGTCACTTGTTCTTGAGTTTGTTACGGGTTCTCCTCCCGACGGATACGCTGCCGGATGCATGGATCGAGCCATTCGGCGTCCGAGATTATCAGGGACATTGCACACTGGTTATTGTGAAGATAAATGACGTGCCATGTCCGGGTGTCTCTGTTGTAGCTGACTCCCTCAAACATGGAGTCTTGATAACGACTTCCCAGCCTCTCAGCCAGGGAAACGTCTTTGTCGGTAGGTGTAATTACAATGACATAGCCATCATCATCGGGGCTATAGGTTTCGCCGTGAGTATCCTGGATGGTAACCAGTACTTCAGACACGGCACGATACAGATTCTCGGGGAGCCGACTGCGTTTCAGGTCGGCAGGTGATCGAATGGCAATCATAATGAGCTCCTTTTGATTTGATTAATTAATCAAAAGGATAATATTAGTTTGATATTCGGGTTGATACAGGTCGTCGGTACTGCGTCTTTGGAATAGCTTTGGGCCAGGCATCTTATATGTGATTCCAATTATGCTTTCACAAACCAAATATACTGTATTTATAACTATATTTGCCTGTAAAAACGATTGACAGTATGCCTAAATTGCACTACCTTTCCTTCCACTTATAGTGGAAAATGCCTTTATTCTACTTTTGCTGAGTTCATCTGGCAAAGCCGGCGTTAAAACTTAAATTAATAATAAGGAGACCATTAATGGCGGAACCACTCGCCGATAGAGTCATACGAAGAATTGGACAGGCTGCCGAGCTCTACCACCGGCTTGTCATGTTGGTGGCCCCTGCCGGTGCGGGCAAGACTGCTGCTCTCCAGGATGTTCATGGGCGTACGATGGCTCCGCTGGTCAACGTCAATCTCGAGCTTTCTCGGCGCATGCTCGATCTCACCGAGCGCCAGCGTGCCTTGCAGTTGCCCCGGCTCCTCGCAGAGATCGTTGGCGCATCCACAGCCGATGTGGTTCTTCTGGACAACGTCGAGGTCCTCTTCGATGTCTCGCTCAA
>CAZYGL010000294.1:0-2663 GCA_964647335.1 uncultured Syntrophomonas sp.
ACCCATCCTGGTCTGGTCCCGCCCGAAATTGGACTACCCCAGGTGTTTCAGTTCCTGCCGGGACTTGCTGGCATATATTAATAATGAAGAGAGGGACAGGCGATGAAAGAAGGGGTTATCCTCATATCCCACGGGAGCAGAAGGCCCGAGGCCAATGAAGAAATGCTTGCCATTGGCAGCCGGGTTCAGGAAAGAGATCCGGATGGTGTATACCAGGTTGCATTCATGTCCTTTGGCAGTCCCGGCATCGGTGAGTCCATCGACATTCTGGTTCGCTCCGGGATAGACAGGATCATCGTGATGCCTCTCTTCCTGGTTACCGGCAATCACATCACCCAGGACATACCTGAGGAAATAGACCTCCACCGCCAGCGCCTGCCGGGAGTCGAGTTTGTGATGGCCCAGCATCTAGCCGGCCATCCCGGACTGGTCGATATCGTCCTGGACCGGATACAGGCCTGCAGCACCAGATAGAGGGGTGAAAATATGGACATAGTTTGGGATCCGCGGGAGATTGAAGCCCAGAGCATGGAGATAATCGAATCGTTCCTGGCCGAAACCGACCTGGCTCCATTGGAGAAAATGGTGGCCCGGAGGATCATCCACACCACCGGTGATCCCGATATAGTCAAGGTCTTGAGATTCAGTCCGGGAGCGGTAGAAGCCGGCATAAAAGCATTGCAGGCGGGGGCTTTCGTATACACCGATGTCAATATGTTGAGAACCGGGATCAATGGCAACAAATTGGCCGGGTACGGTGGGCAGGCATTCTGCTCCATCGCCGATCCTGATGTGGTTCAGGCCGCACAGGCATGGCGCATAACCCGGGCGGCAGCGGCCATGCGCTTGTATGGAAGGCAGCTGGATCGAGCAGTCATTGCTGTAGGCAATGCACCTACCGCTCTCTTTGAAGTCCTGGATCTGGTCAAGAAGGGGATCTGCATTCCGGCTTTAATCGTAGGCACACCGGTGGGATTCGTGGGAGCAGCTGAATCCAAGGATTTGCTGGTCCGGCAGGACCAAGTCCCTTATATCAGTGTCCAGGGAACCCGAGGAGGAAGTCCGATTGCAGTCAGTGTCATAAATGCCATGCTATACCATGAGGAAGGAGGCAGGTTGTACAGGCGAGACCAAACTTAAGGCGGGGACAATGGTAATGATGAGTCATGTGAAGAGTATGGGAGGTATGAAATCATGACAGTTGTATTGGGAATGCACATCGCTGAGGGTTTTTTGCCCATAGGCTGGGCAGCCTTCTGGTGGATAGTCTGCCTGCCGTTTCTGGTCTACGGCCTGCGCTCCATACAGAAGACCGTCGCGGAAGAACCCAAACTCAAGATCCTGTTGGCATTAGCCGGGGCCTTCGTGTTTGTCCTCTCGGCGCTGAAAATGCCCTCGGTTACCGGAAGCTGTTCTCATCCAACCGGGACCGGATTGTGTGCGATCCTGTTCGGACCGACCGCGACCACGGTGATCGGATGTATCGTGCTGATTTTCCAGGCCGTACTCCTGGCTCATGGCGGTTTGACTACCTTGGGGGCCAATATAACTTCCATGGCTATTGTAGGGCCTTTTGTGGCATTCGGCTTGTACCACCTGATCAACAAACTCAAAGGTCCCTATTGGTTGGCGGTATTCCTGGCCGCAGCTATAGGGGATCTGGCTACCTACACCGTTACTGCACTGCAGTTGGCCCTGGCATTTCCAGATCCCGCCGGAGGTGTAGCTGCGGCGGCAGCTAAATTCGCCACCATATTTTCTGTAACCCAGATTCCCCTGGCTATAAGTGAAGGCATATTGACCCTCATTGTTTTCAACCTCCTCACTGCCTATAGCAGGGACGAACTCAGGGAATTGGGAGTATTGATCAAGGGGGTGTCCTTAAGTGATTAACGAGCGTACTGCCAAGATTAAAAAAACCAATCTCATCCTGATATTGCTGGTGGTCCTGATAACCGCCGTGCCGCTTTTTTATCATCCTCAGGATTCGGAATTCAGCGGCGCCGACAGCCAGGGGTCCGCTTTGATCGAACAGGAACACCCTGACTACCAGGTCTGGTTCGAACCGCTGTGGGAGCCCCCCAGCGGTGAGATCGAAAGCCTCTTCTTCGCCTTGCAGGCCGCTCTGGGAGCAGGTGTAATTGGCTATATAATAGGTTATCTCAAAGGCAAGAAACAGAGCGCCGATGAGCAACAGAGGATATCCTGGGAGAAAGCGGCTTCATCATGATCGGCATCGCAGACCAGGCCTATGCCAATCCCTGGCGGACCTTCCATCCCCGGGACAAGATGGCTTTCGCCCTGACCACCATGATTTTGGGCCTGGTTTCGGGGGTCACGGCTTGTCTGGGCATTTTTACGGCCATGAGTTATCTTGCGGTTGTCCGGGCCAAGATCCCCGGGCGATTTTTCCTGCGGCTCTATCTCATACCGTTCGGTTTCCTGGCCATGGGGGCACTCAGCGTAGCTCTTACATTATCAGCTGATGCTGCTGCTACTATATGGGCCATAAAACTAGGCAGCCATTACCTGGGCTTCACACCCGCAGGTCTGGACCAGGCATCCTTGCTGCTGGCCCGCTCCGGTGCAGCAGTCTCATGCTTGTTTTTCCTAGCCCTGACTACGCCCTGGGAAGATATAAATGGCCAGTTGGAAAGGTGGAG
>CAZYGL010000295.1:0-2660 GCA_964647335.1 uncultured Syntrophomonas sp.
GTTGTGTCCAGTTCCAGGCCCCGCATCACGCCCTCATAACTCAGCCGGGCTTCTTCATGGCCGCTGATTATCTCTATATCCATTCCTGTCTCCAGCTCGGCCCTGGCCTCGAATTCCGCGCGGTTGGCCGCTTCCCGGACAGCACTGGTGGCCACCGCCCGGTATTTAGCGACCTGCATCTTGTCCAACTGTTCCTTGAATCCACCCAGGCACGAAATGGTGCGGACCATGGCCTCCTCTCCGAGCAATCTGGATCCATCCATTCCCTCTCCGATGCGGGTAGTCTCCATCACTTGATAAATCGGCTGCAGCTGCCGGTACTGGTCCACTTCGGCGATCAGCAGGCGGCAGGAATTGGTGCCGATATCCACTGCTCCGTAACGCATGGTCAATATCCGCTCCTTTGACAAAAATAAGAGCACTTCTTGAGAAGAAGTGCTCGGCGGTGGCTAGTAGTTGTTCTTGCTGCGTTTGCGGGTTTCGATTTTATTCTTGAGGGGTTGCATTCTCTCATCGCTTTCCTTCAGGAATCGGGCGATCTTGTCATCCAGACTTATCGGCACCTCGCTGCGCTTGGGAGCAAAATTCCTGTTATCCCTCCGGGGTGCATCAGAGCGGACCTCCGGTCTGGGAGCCCGGGGCGGCACAACCTTGGGCGGCAGGGTCTGTTTGATGGACAGGCCTATCTTTTTGCCTGCCACATTCAGCACCTTGACCTTTACGCTGTCGCCTTCCTTGACAAAGTCCTTAACATCCTTGACATAGGTGTCAGCGATTTCAGAGATATGTACCAGTCCCACCAAACCCCCTGGCAACTCGATGAAGGCCCCGAAATTGGTGATTCCCTGCACCTTACCGTCCAGAATCTCGCCAGGCTCAATATTAGTCTGTTCAGTTGGCATAGAAATAAAGATCCCCCTCAATTTGTGCTACATTTTATTGTATGGGATGAGGGGCATCTAGTCAATCGAGAAATGTAAATTATTCCTTATTTAAAACCCGAACGATAGTCTTTTCTCCGGGCTTGATCATCCCCAGCTGTTCACGGGCAATGCGCTCCATGTTCTCCGGGGAATCAACCGTAGCCAGCACCTGTTCCCTTTCGGCTTTGATTTCCAGCAAACGGTTTTGTTCTTCAAGCAAATCATGCTTGCGAGATGACAGTTCATAAATTGTTTTGGCCCGGGGCACGATCGTAAACAGGAACAAAGCGCATAAAAGACCGGTCAGCACCAGCCTGAAGCGTGGATTATTCAATTGCTTCGGCATCTTCTTCCTCCCCTCCAAAAATACCCAGGGTATCTCCGGGCAGCACTATTACCACTTCATAACCCTTGGCCCGCGCCCGATTGTATAGAGTGGCTACCGTGCTGGCCGTGATTTTCAAGGTTTTACAGATTTCCGGGCTGGTTTTGCCCATTTCTTTAAGCACCACTACCTGGCGCTCCCGGAAACTCAGTTTTTCGGCTCCCCTGATTTCTATCTTCATTATTATTACACACTATCCACATTATTTCCACAAAATGACGACATTTTTGCTACTTCTCTATTCTCGGGCAGGTTTTAATATTCCTGCCTGTGGATAAAATTTTTTCGCTTTCCCCCTTCAGCCGCACCCGTACTATTCCACCTCGAATCCGTCTCTGCCTGCTCGGCTGTCCTGCCTCTTGACCAGGGCAGGACAAAAAAAATCACCCTGTATAACAGGGTGACTGGTCAAACTAATCTTATCAATCTAAACTTTTATAAAGTTCCTTGGCTTCAGCCGCTTTTACATTATCCACAATCTTCAGGATCTGGTAGGAAGCTTCCTTGCCTCCAGCCCTGACCGTAAGAACATCCCCTACCTTGACCTCGGCGGAGGGTTTGGCCACTTTTCCATTGAGCATCACTCGTTCGTGTTCAGCGAAGTCTTTGGCTACAGTGCGACGTTTGATAATCCGGCTGACCTTCAAGAATTTATCCAGGCGCATTCTAGTCGACAGCGTCTTTCAGGGCTTTACCCGGTTTGAAAGCCGGCACTTTGGCTGCAGGTATATTGATCTCGGCACCAGTCTGCGGATTTCTGCCTTTACGGGCTTGGCGTGATCTGACTTCAAAGGTACCAAAGCCTATCAGCTGGACTTTGTCTCCAGCTTTCAGGGCATCTGCTACAGTGGCGAAAAATGCGTTGATGACTTTTTCCGCATCCTTCTTGGTAATTCCGGCTTGTCCTGCCACGGCGCTTACTAAATCGGTCTTATTCAAGATATCCCTCCTTTACTTTTTATAGTCGCAAAATCTGCAGTATACTTAGGCTATTCGCCCTCATAACCATTAATCCTTTTTTGTGAAAAAATTTTCTCTTGCGTTCCTGTCATGGTCCCAATGCCCTTATAGTCCCCGGGCCTTGGCTTCGTCCCACCAGGCATCCATTTCTGCCAGGCTCATCTCGGCAAAGCTTTGGCCGGATTCTTCGAGCTTCTGTTCGATATAGCGGAACCGCCGGCTGACTTTGTCATTGGCTTTTTGGAGGGCCTGTTCGGCTATAACATTCCGGAACCTGGCCAGGTTGACTACGGCGAAAAGCACATCCCCCACTTCATCCAGGATTTCTTCCGGAGCTGCAGCTTCCTCCAGTTCCTGCAGTTCCTCAATAAGCTTCTGGCGCGGCCCTTCTA
>CAZYGL010000296.1:0-1409 GCA_964647335.1 uncultured Syntrophomonas sp.
TGATAAGCTCGGCTATGTCTTTGCGGGGTCGAGGCTGCGGTTTCTGGTCAGGATAACCGATCGGCACCAGGCAAAATGGGCGGATGTTCTCAGGCAGCTCCAGCCTGGCGGCTAATTCAGCCCGGTCGAACATCATGACCCAACAGCATCCAAGGCCCAGGTCAACCGCCCGCAAAATTATGTGTTCCACCGCAATAGCCGTATTTTGATGCAGGTACCCCCGGATCTGCTCCTCGCCCATTTCCTGTGAAGATTTGGGAAGAGCTCGGGACAGGTTCATAGTCACCCCTTCGAATGCCCCGGATTCTCGAAGTTCCTTGTACCTGGCGGCCTGGGCTTTAAGGGCACTCATATCGGTGCAACAGGCGATTACTACCGGCGCCCTGGCTACGAATTCCAAAGTCAGATCCGACAATTGAGCGCGGGCTTCCGGGCTCTTGATCACCGCAAAACGCCAGGGTTGGATATTGCCCCCCGAGGGCGCTAGCCGGGCTGCTTCCAGCAGCTCATCTATATATGCCTCCGGGACCGGGTCGGTCTTGAATTTGCGGATGCTCCGCCGGGTCTCGATTACCTCTTTCAATTCCATTGCCCCAAACCTCCATTCTTCCAGCCCTTCGGCCAGCCAAAACTGGGACCGCCTGTAAATCCACTGCTGATTCCTTGGTTGAGGCTGGCTGCCCTATCGCCGTTACACTACCCTGCTGGGATCATGCAATTGCAGTCCTAACAGCAGTCGCAATCACATACCAGCTTGCCATCCACCATTTTGCCCCTCAGAATTGCCGCCGCACAGCCCACTCCAGCTTGAACCGAAATAGCTGCGAAAGGGCAATTGGTGGAACAGGCACCACATTCCATACAGGCATCCCGCTGGATGATTTGAGCTTTTTTGTCGCTAATCGCCAGTACGGCATGGGGGCAGACAATGGTGCACATTCCGCAGCCCGTGCACTTTTCCTGGTCCAACTCCAGGGTCGCCACATTTCTGATGTAATTATGCTGCATCTTCAGGTCCTGCCTCCTCCGATCAAACCAGCCCAATGATAAGCGCTGCCAATCCCAGGCCCACAGCAACCCTGATCAATGGAACAGCGAGCCTGGTTTCTTTAGTCACCCCGGAAAACGAAGTATAGGTGGAAGCCCCGGTAAACTGCAGGGCCAAATAACTTGATGTCGCTGGCACGATCAGGAGTACGCCCAGGTCTGACCACACATCGGGATGATGATCGATACCACCCGGCCACACCAGTACGGCCAGGGCCCATGCCAGGCCCAGGAAAAAACCTTTCCAGGCAAAAGCCCGCCCTGGGATCCAGGGCAGAAGCGCAGGGGTCAGCACGGTGCCGACTATAACCGCACCAACGTATGCTAAGACCTCCGCGGGGGTGATCCTGGTCAATCCGCTT
>CAZYGL010000296.1:1419-2652 GCA_964647335.1 uncultured Syntrophomonas sp.
GCCCGCAGTTCGATGGGCGTCAGGACCAGCCTGTCCCACAGACCGAAACTGACCCGGCGCATCTCCGGTTGGGCTTTCTGGCCGGCTCGCAAGAATGCCGGCAGGTCCTCAGCTCTTACTGGACCATATATAACCTTGAACCCTGACCTTTTGCGCACTTCATGGGCGGCTACCCCCGTGGCCCCAAGTTGGGGCAGTATAAGCGTGCGGTGCCGGACTACTTTGTCCAATCCCACCCGGGCTATTCTCCTGACTAGTTCAGCCGTACCAAAAGTTCCTTTGCCGGCCGCGCACCAAACGTTTATACCCTCAGTGTCCAGCACCAGGATCCAGGCTTTGATCCCGACCAGTTCCCGGCGCAGGCGGTCAAAACTCATTTTATAATTGGCGGTTACCAGCACCAGGGAATCCGCGTCTGGCTCACCCACGCAATAAAGGCCTGGCTCCAACATAAAATGCATGCGGTTGATCCCCCAGCGGGCCTTCCAGGAACCGATGCTGTCACTCCAGCCCAGGTCAGCAGCCACCCGGGCTGCCTCTCCGCCCGGTGTGGATTGGCGGCCTATTACCCAAGGTGCGTCGGCGACACGGTCATATAAATTGTCTGGAATGCGCAAACCTGCAGCCATTTTATTCTCCCCTGCCTGCATCTATCCTCTTGGCCCTCATTACTTGGTCGCCCGGATGAAACCGCTCAAGACCGCTCCGTTTAGAGCTGCTTGCTCCTCATCTGTCAATGAAAAAGGCAATTGGTACCCTTCCAGGTCAGACTCGTGGAAAGCCTTGAGTACTTCGATCTCGATGTCTTTGAAACCTGCCGCCGCCAATTTTTCACGGTATTCATCCTGCAACAGGGCTCCGGCTATACATCCCACCCAGGCCAGAAGATCACCTTGAATCCTAGCCGGCAATTTTTTGCTCAAGACTATGTCAGCTACGGCCAGTCTTCCGCCTGGCTTCAAAACCCGGTAGGCCTCTTGGAGTACCTGATCCTTATCCGCGGACAGGTTGATAACACAGTTCGATATTATGACATCGACACTATTGTCTGGCAGCGGTATGTCCTCGATGTGGCCTTTTAGGAATTCGGCATTTTCAATTCCCGCCCGGGACTGATTTTCCCTGGCAACAGCCAGCATCTCGTCAGTCATATCCAACCCGTAGGCTTTCCCGGCCGGCCCGACCCGCTTGGCCGACAAGAGCACATCCAATCCCGCCCCGCTGCCTAAATCC
>CAZYGL010000297.1:0-2650 GCA_964647335.1 uncultured Syntrophomonas sp.
AATTGTTAAATACAAGCGAGATAGGACTGCATACCCAGTTTATCGGCCAGATACTTGATATCATGGTCGAGGAGAATTGCGCTGACGAAAAGGGCAGGCCAGATCTTTTGCAGATCAAACCGCTGCTTATGGCTAATCTGTCTTACTATCACCTGGGCGAGATTATCGGCAAATGTTATACATTTGGAAAAGACCTCTCCGCTCCAAAATAGTCGGAAACAGAAGCGCCGCGGATAAAGGAGGACAAATAAATACTGCAGCCAAAATGAGGAGGCAGAGGTCCAAGACCAATGCCTCCTTTTGAACAGACCAAAAGTATCGTCGAAATGTTGCGGTGAGCGGCAATCCCTAAAATCAAAATGCAGCAGGTCTAGTTGGTCTGGCCAAAATACTGGTAGCTGCTCTCAATAACTTCCTGAAGCATCGTCTGAAATTGTTCCTGGTTGCGGCGCGTCTGCTGGCCCAAGTCTTCCACCAATTTGAGCCACTCCTCACGAAGAGCCTTGTTATTTTCTAACTGAGTTCTGGTCATATTCTCCAATTGCTCCTGAGCCCAGGCAACATTTTTGAGGCTGGACTGCCACATAAGCCACATTCTATTGAGCGAGTCGCCGATCAGCTCGAAGCTCTTGGCCAAGTTCTCCTGGTTGTCCGCCATGCTAACTCCTCCTTTATACTTCAGCGATATACTCCTTCTTTTTATTGTACACCTTATCACTGTATATTCCCACTTGTTTCCATATTATAATCTCATGGCCTCTCCTTGATCATTAAGAATCCCGTTGGTTAAATTTCTGAGCCAACACTGTTTACACTGTTTGAAAAAGAAACCATCCAGTGAAGGATGGTAAAGAAGAGGAGGATTATTTATGAACCGGGTAAGACATGCTTTCCCGAATATTTGGGCTTGTCATTCAAGATACTCTCGATTGCTATTCACCAGACCCCCACTAATCATCTAGAGTAATAGCCCCAGTGGGGCATTCATCTACACACGCACTGCACTCAATGCAGCTATCGTCGATCAATGCTTTTTCGTCAACTATCTGAATTGCTTCTACCGGACAGATATCAACACAAAGTCCGCAACCTATACATTTTTCCTGATCAACCGCTGGTTTCATTGACAAATCAGACTTCCTTCCCGAATAGTTTTTTGGTTTAATGACCACATTCACCTTGGTGTTGGTGCTCTTGACATACAGCCCCGCTGGAAACCAACTGGCCATTTAAATAGCTGTTCAAAACCGTTTCCGCCCTGCCGCTGGCCCCAGTCACCACTTCGATGCCCTTTTCATTGAAGAGCTCAACCGCTCCGCTTCCCATACCGCCAGCAATAATAACGTTTACTCCCTGCTCATCCAGGAACTGTGGCAGGAATCCAGGGATATGCCCAGGATTGGGGATAGAGAAGCTCTTGACTACCTTGTCACCAGCAACTTCAAAAATATTAAAATTCTGGCAATGGCCAAAATGCCCAGCTACCATGTCGTCTTCGCCGGCAACGGCAATTTTAATCGTCTTGGCTGCGGACTGCTGCAAAAGATCCGCAAGCTTATCCAGCCATATATCTGTGAATTCTTCGATTTTCCCCTGGTCACAGGCAAGGGCCAATTTCGGATCAATGGGTATCCGTGCTAAAACCTCCAACTGGTGCTGTGAAGCAATGGTTGCAATCTTGCTGTCTCCGAAAATCATGTGTTCCTTGTCACAGTCCGGGCATTTGAAAAAAGCCATATTCTCGACCAAACCGACTACCGGAATGTTCATTTTCTTAGCCATAATGACTGCTTTGGATACCACCATAGAAACCAATTCCTGGGGTGAAGTCACGATGATGATCCCATCCACCGGGATTGACTGAAACACGGTAAGCGGAACATCTCCAGTCCCCGGCGGCATGTCGATGAACATGAAATCCACATCATACCATATAACATCGCTCCAGAACTGTTTCACCGCACCTGCCAGCATGGGCCCTCTCCACACCACCGGATCAGTGGCGTTTTCCAAAAGCAGGTTAACTGACATGATATCGATACCGGTCTTGCTTTTTATCGGCAACAAGCCCATGGCATTGGCAGTAGCTCTGGCATTCAAGCCAAAGGCTTTGGGTATGGAAGGTCCAGTAATATCAGCATCCAGAATGGCAGACTTGAATCCTCGCCGGTTCATTGCTACAGCCAGCATGGAGGTCACCAGGGATTTACCGACCCCTCCCTTGCCGCTAACAATACCATAAACCTTTTTGATACTGCTCAGTTCATGGGGTTTCTCGATCAAACTGTTGGGTTGTTCTCTTCTCTCTTCGCATTCTTCGCTGCAGGAACTGCAATTTTGATCACAAATCTCGCTCACATTCATTCTCCTTTATTGATTGAATATATCTTGGGATACTATTTCGGCACCATAGATCTCGCTTGGATTAATTCATCTCCATAAATACAATTTGACTGTTTTATTGCATGGAATCAGATATTTCTCCCTGCCGGCATTCTCTTGAAGAAGTATTTTCAAGTCTCCTGGAACATTCCCTGGAATATCTGCCCGGATACACATTCCAATTATCATCTCTGTTTTCTTCATCATAATTGGTCATCTATTTTTTGATATCCGTGTGGTTTTGATCCGCTCAAAACGTTCTCTCCCC
>CAZYGL010000298.1:0-2648 GCA_964647335.1 uncultured Syntrophomonas sp.
CAATCGCTCAAGCTACCGCTAAGGGAGTCCTAGGCGACTTCACCATCGAAGTGCGAATGGGCGCCGGGGCATATGTATGCGGTGAAGAGACAGCCCTGATCGAGTCCATCGAAGGCAAACGGGGTGAACCCCGTATCAAACCGCCTTTCCCGCCCGTAATCGGGCTATGGGGCAAACCTACCATCGTCAACAACGTCGAAACTTTCGCCAACATCCCCTCTATCGTAGAGAAAGGTGCTGCCTGGTATGCTGCCATTGGCACCCCCTCCTATCCGGGCACCAAAATCGTCACCTTGACCGGTGATGTTGCCAACAGGACCTTCTTTGAAGTGCCTACTGATACAACTATCCGTGACGTCATTTTCAAATTCGGTGGCGGAATCGCTGGCGGCAAAGAATTCAAAGCTGTCCAGATCGGTGGAACCTCGGGGGCATTTATTCCTGCTGCCCAGCTGGATACTCCCATCGGTTTCGACGCCATGAGCGCTATCGGTGCCGCTTTAGGTTCCGGGGCGGTATTCGTCATGGACGCCAGCCGCGACATGGTAGATGTATGCACCCGGATCGCCAAATTCTTTGAACATGAATCCTGCGGCAAATGTGCTCCCTGCCGGGAAGGCACTATGCGCACCCATGAACTGATGGAAAAAATCAATGCCGGCAAGGGCTCCGCTGCCGATTTGGCGATGCTGGACAGAGTGGGACGGGTCATGTCCTATTCTTGCCTGTGTGGTCTGGGCCAAGCTGCACCTTCACCTGTCTTGAGCACAATGAAACATTTTTCCGCCGACTATAACGCAAAATTAATGTAGGAAAGAGTAAAAGGAGTGAAATAAATGGTTAACGTAACTGTAGACGGAATCAAAGTTTCCGTTCCTGATAACTCCACAATCCTACAAGCAGCTGAAGCGGTCGGTATCAATGTCCCCACCCTGTGTTATCATCCTGACCAATCCGTAAAAGCTAACTGTAGGGTCTGCGTCTGCGAAGTTGAAGGCAACCGCCTGTTGCAGGCCGCCTGTTCCCAGCCCGTCTTTGAGGGTATGGTGGTCAAGACCCGCACACCCAAGGTAATCGAGGCTCGCAAGACAATCTTGGAAATGATTCTGGCCCACCATCCCCAGGACTGCCTGAACTGCATTCGCAATGAGAACTGCGAACTGCAAAGCCTGGCAGCAGAATATTTCATCCGTGATAATCCGTTTGAACTCAAAGTCCGCGGCCTGGCCAAAGACCTGTCCACTCCCGCCCTGTTCCGGGACCCGGACAAGTGTGTGCTGTGCCGGCGCTGCATCGAAGCCTGCTCTGTCATCCAGACCGTAGATGCCCTGGGCATCGAGAACCGCGGCAACCATGCCATGGTTGTGCCGAGCCTCGGCAAAGACCTCATCGACAGCCCCTGCATCAAGTGCGGCCAGTGCATTCACGCCTGTCCGGTTGGCGCTATCGGCGAAGTCGAAGAGATCGACAAACTGCTGGCAGCTATTGCTGATCCCGATACTGTGGTTGTAACCCAGATCGCTCCGGCAGTGCGCCTGGCCCTTTCTGAAGAAATAGGCATGTTCACCGGCGACCTGCCTATGGAAGTATTCGTAGCGGGTCTGAAGCAGGTTGGTTTCGACCATGTGCTGCATACCAACTTCACCGCCGACCTGACTATCCTGGAAGAAGGCAACGAACTATTGAAACGTTTATCCACCGGTGGCAAGCTTCCCATGTTCACCTCCTGCAGCCCGGGTTGGATCAACTTCTGTGAGACCTTCTACCCGGACCTGCTGGACAATCTGTCCACCTGTAAATCTCCCCAGCAGATGTTCGGTGCCTTAGCAAAAACCTACTGGGCAGATAAGATGAATATACCTGCTAAGAATATTTTCTCTGTATCAATCATGCCATGCGTAGCCAAGAAGTTTGAAGCCTCACGCCCCGAAATGAACTCCAGCGGCTACCGGGATGTAGACATCGTGCTGACCACCCGGGAACTAGGACGTTTATTCCGCATGAGCGGCATCGACTTCAAGAAGCTTGCTCCTCAGCCCTTCTCCCCCTGGATGGGAGAATACACCGGTGCGGCAGTTATATTTGGCGCCACCGGGGGTGTAATGGAAGCAGCCCTGCGTACTGTTTATGAAGTGGTCATGCAGGAGACTCTTGATGATGTAAACTTCACCGTAGCCCGTGGCTTCGAGGGCATTAAAGAAGCCGAAGTTGATCTCAAAGGGACTGTCGTAAAAGTCGCTATCGCTCACGGTCTGGGTCACGCCAGGAAACTGATGGACCAAGTCAGAGCCGGTCAGTCCCCCTATCACTTCATCGAGATCATGGCCTGTCCGGGTGGTTGCATCGGCGGCGGCGGACAACCCATCACCAAAGCCAATGCCAAGCGGATTGAGCGCATCGAAGCAATCTACGAGGAAGATGAAGCCATGGCAGTCCGCAAATCCCACCTCAATCAAGAAGTGGATATGCTTTATAAGGACTTCCTGGTTGAACCGCTTGGACACAAATCCCATGAATTGCTTCATACTCATTACCATGATAAACACAAAAAATTCCTGTAGGTTTTTGTTTATTCTGAATTAGCTTAAAAGCCTGCCCGATAATCCCGGGCAGGCTTTTTTGTATTCAGCAGCCCTTGCCAGCCCAGT
>CAZYGL010000299.1:0-2625 GCA_964647335.1 uncultured Syntrophomonas sp.
GGGGGTGCAGGTGCGGCAGGTGCAGCCGGCTTTTCCGGTGTGGCCTGGGGAACCGGCTGACCAGTAACTGCTGGTGCTGATCCGGTGGCTTGGGCTGGTGACTTAATGGCAATTTCCTGTTGTTCCGGGTTCCAGCTCACCTCGGCTCCGAAGGCTTCGCTCACAAACCTGAGCGGAACCATGGTTCTATCGTCTACCACCTGCGCAGGGGTGCTAAGGGTTATGCTGGCGCCATTCCGGTAAGCGGTGTTTTGACCGACGGTTAGAATCACCTCTGTAGTGCCTTTTACCGCAGTGACCGTCTGAGTAGCTTCATCCCATGATACTGAAGCTCCCAGGGCCTCAAATATAGCCCGGACAGGAACCAGGGCGGTACCGTTTTCAAAACGGGGAGGGACGTCAAACGCAAGCGGACGGCCGTCCAGGGTGATGACTGTATCGGGAGACGCCGTCAAGCCTCCGGTAAAGAAACATAAAGTTAACATGATAACAGCAAATATTTGAGTTGTTCTTTTCATCATCATTGCTCCCCTTTTTGCTCGGCTTTTGCTTGGCTTTTCACTCAGGTGGCTAATCCTTCAACTTGGGATCAGCCTTGATATCTATCCGGTTTATTTGCAGTGCGGCCTTGACCATGTCCGCACTTCACTCGCTCCTTCTATTCTATTGTTTTTCTGGTCCGGATGGAACACCTGTTTTTCAGCCAGGATCTTCTGAGTTTTGGTAAGAGCCCCATAATAATTTGACACCTATGGGGGTGACCTTTATATTAAAAAGAAACGAGGACATCCGCAGATTCCCGAACATAAGCCACAATCAGTGAATAAATGTTAAGGAGGGCATGGTTGATGAAAGTTTTAATCGTTGGCGGTGTAGCTGGAGGGGCCAGCGCGGCTGCGCGGCTGAGAAGGCTGGATGAAAAGGCCCAAATAGTAATGTTCGAGCGGGGCGAGTATATTTCTTTCGCCAATTGCGGCCTGCCGTATTATGTAGGCGGAACCATCAAGAAACGGTCGGCACTGTTGGTACAAACCCCCAAGGCTATGCATAAACGTTTCAACATCGATGTGCGGATCCACAGTGAAGTCATCGGAGTCTACCCAGCCAGCAAGGAAGTGGAAGTCAAGGATCTCCAGAACGGCACCACCTACCGGGAGAATTATGATTACCTGGTGCTGGCTCCGGGGGCGGCTCCCTTTGTCCCTCCAATCCCTGGAATCGATTTGGAACATGTATTCACGGTCAGAAATGTGCCGGATAGTGACATGATCAAGCAATATATCGAAGCCCAACAGCCAGCCACCGCAGTAGTCGTGGGCGCCGGCTTCATCGGGCTGGAAATGGCTGAAGTCCTGGCTGAAATGGGAATCGGGGTCCACGTAGTCGAAGCTAGTCCCCAGGTGATGGGCGCCCTGGACCGTGAAATGGCTGCCGTGGTTCACCAGTATGTCAGGGAAAAAGGAATCCATCTGCATCTTAACTCGCAGGTAGCTGCCATCGAAGGCTCGGGAAGGGTGTCAGCCGTCCGCCTGGCCGATGGTTCCACCATTGAAGCCCAAATGGTAGTCCTGGGCATAGGGGTGCGCCCGGAAACCGGGTTGGCCAAACAAGCTGGCCTGGCCCTTGGCTCCACTGGCGGTATCCTGGTCGATGAATATCTGCGGACCTCGGATCCTTTTATATATGCAGCCGGGGATGCCATCCAAGTCAAAGAAATAGTGACCGGGCGGGACGCCCTGGTTCCCATGGCCAGTCCAGCCAATCGCCAGGGGCGTACCGTGGCTGATAATATTTGCGGCAGGGCAATCAAATACAAGGGAGCCCAGGGAACCGGCATATGCCGGATAATGGACCTGGTCATAGCTACTACCGGAGCCAACAGCCGCACTTTGCAGAGTCAAAACATACCCTTCCAGACCTGTTTGATCCATCCCTTTCCCCATGCCACCTATTATCCGGGGTCTGTCCAGATGACCCTGAAAATCCTTTTCGCACCCGAAAGCGGTAAACTCTTGGGGGCTCAGATCGTCGGATATGAAGGTGTGGACAAGCGCATCGATGTTCTGGCTACTGCCATCCGCTTTGGTCTGACAGTATTTGACCTGCAGGAACTGGAACTGGCGTACGCCCCGCCCTTCTCCTCCGCCAAGGACCCGGTCAACATGGTCGGCTATGCGGCTGGCAATATAATAATCGGTGATGTAGACAAAGTCGACTGGTTGGATGTGCCTGCCCTGGTAAAGGCGGGGGCTTTCCTCCTGGATGTCAGGACTGAAAAAGAGGTGGAGACCGGTACCATCGAGGGAGCCACCAATATACCCCTGGACGATCTCCGCCAGCGGCTGAACGAACTTCCCCAGGACAGGGATATCCTGGTATCCTGCCATGTGGGACTGCGTTCCTATGTAGGGACCAGGATCCTGCGGCAAAACGGTTTCAAAGTTAAAAATATCGCCGGGGGCTACAAATTGTATCAAATCGTCAAAGAGGACCATCTAATCTAGTCCGCCAGAAAAATGAGACCCGTTTTCGGCTTTGACAGCTGAAAACGGGTTTTTGTTTGCTTATTGCGGCTCTAAACCAGCAGGTCCCAGTCTTTCGAACCTGTCTAACTCCCGGTCTGTA
>CAZYGL010000300.1:0-2625 GCA_964647335.1 uncultured Syntrophomonas sp.
AAGCGATGGCACCCCAAAGTTTTTCTCTGCCCGCCTCAGGCCCGAAGCATTTGCCCAAACCTGGTCCAGGGCGGGCATAAGGAAACAAAATGATAGCTGCGACCATCATACACCTGCCAATCGCTGGAGCTATAAGCAGCGCACCCATTTTGGCCGGGTAAGGTATAGAAGTCAGCAGCGCGAATTTCAGCAACACCACCGATACGAGGGCTATGCCGCCCATAGCTCCCACCCGGCTGTCCTTCATGATCTCCAATTTCTGGTCTCTCTGGCGGCCGCTGAACAAACCATCGGCTGAATCCATCAGCCCATCCATGTGCAGGCCTCCGCTAATCAGTATCCAGGTCACAACAACCACCGCGTCACCACCCCAACCCAGCTGCAACCAATTGCAGATCCAAGCAAGTAAGGCCAGCCCCGCCCCGATGAGAAAGCCGACCACCGGATAAAAATATAGGGACAAAGCCATTTCTTTTTCGTCTGCCCGGTCACTATAGGCCGGAATTAATGTCAAAAAACTTACTGCTAGTCGAAATATATTCACTCGATCATCCCCTGTTATTTTTACCCCCGGCTTATCGCCAGAGACAATAGAATACCAAATGATACCATCAATCCGGATACCGCCAGCATGAGGTTGAGGGCCTGGTAAATATGTGACACGTTAAGCTCGTATTTCTTCTGCCCCATTGTGGCCCGCCATGAAGCAACCCCCCGGTAGTAATTGAGCCCGCCCAATTGAACCTCCAGTGCACCTGCCACTGCTGCTTCCGGAATCCCGCTGTTGGGGCTGGGATGACGCCGGGCATCCCGCTTCATGGTATGCCATACATTGCCTAATCCCCCGGATGTAAAAGGTGAAATCAGGAGGAAGAGCAGACCCGTGATGCGAGCCGGCAGATAATTGGCTAAATCATCCAACCGGGCGCTGGCCCAGCCCAGATCCTTATATCTTTCATCTTTGTAACCAATCATGGAATCCAATGTGTTGATAGCCTTGTATGCCAGAGCTAAGGAGGGACCACCCAGGAAGCCGTAAAAAAGGGGGGCGGTGATTCCATCCACTGTATTCTCAGCTACAGTCTCCACTACTCCCCTGACCACTTCTCCCTCATCCAGGCGCTCTGTATCCCGCCCCACTATCATCGCCAGAGCCTGGCGAGCTCCGGGGAGATCCCCCGCTTCCAGCGGCCGGGCTGCAGCCCGGGCATGTTTACTGAGATCATTTATAGCCAGGGCTTGGCTCATCAGATAGGCACTCAAAGTCCAGCCCAACCATGGGTGCACTAAAAATCCAAGCCATAGTAACCCGGCTACAACTGTATATGTGCCTGCAACAATAGTGGCCGTCAAAACTATTCCACCGGCTTTCAAGCCCTTGGCGGATGTGGCCACTCTCCTAACAATTTTTTCTGAGCGGCTGATCAAGTAACCAATGACGACTACCGGGTGCGGCAACCAGCGTGGATCGCCAATCACGGCATCAATCGCCACCGCTGCCACGATTATAATTTCCATGTTGTCTTGTCTCCATGTTCATTATCCTATAGAGCTTCTCCATGTCCAGTGAGTCCCGCACTATTGCGGCCAGGCGATCGTAGTTGTCCTCCTGTCGCCACACGGTTAAATCGTTTAACTGCAAGAGGCTCAAACCTTTGGCCTGTCTAAGGTTGTTGATGAATACCAAGAGTAGATGTGGATTGTCAAAAATCCCGTGTATGTGTGTGCCCCAAATCCTGCCATCAGAATTGCTCATCCCATCCAAAATTTCCGCACTCTGGCCGGAACGCTCTTCTATCCTCAGCAGACCCTCGCCAGGAGGCAACTGGCATTGACCGGTATGTATCTCGTATCCATGCAAGGCTTGCCCCTCCAATTGCGCCCAAAATCCTGCCCCTTGGCATACCCTGGCCTTGACCTGGTGGGTGGCCTTCAGGGATCCGTAGGTGGTGCAGATCGGCAGCAATCCCAGGCCCGGTAGTGATCCGATCCCAGCTTCGGTTCCCAAGGGATCCAGCAACATCTGGCCCAGCATCTGGTATCCACCGCAGATTCCTATCACCTGTTTTCCACGGCCTACCAACTGCAAGATCTCATTCTCATAACCCTCTTCCCGCAAATAGACCAGGTCCAGGATGGAATTTTTCGTGCCGGGGATGATTACCACATCAGCATCGCCAATTTTTTCACCCTGTTTAACGTAGTAGACCCTGGTATCCGGCAGCGAAAACAGGGGTTTGATGTCGGTAAAATTCGAGATGCGCGGAAGTTGGAGGACTGCAATCTGAATAGCCTTCCTTTCCGGACTGGGATCCCAATCGGCCAATGAAACGGAATCCTCTTCATCGATGCCGTGATCATGAATATAAGGCACTACTCCCAGTACCGGGATGCCAGTCTTTGCTTCCAGGAAATCCAATCCCGGTTTGAGCAGGTCTATATCTCCCCTGAATTTATTGATGATGAATCCCTTGACCCTCTCTCTTTCTTGCGGTTCAAGCAATTCCAAAGTCCCCACCAGTGAGGCAAAAACCCCGCCCCTGTCAATGTCCGCCGCCAGCAATACTGGCGCATCAGCCAATTCGGCTGTTTTCATATTGACGATGTCCCGGTCCTTCAAGTTGA
>CAZYGL010000301.1:0-1344 GCA_964647335.1 uncultured Syntrophomonas sp.
CTGCTGTTCATAGGGCAGGTGGATATATCCATCAGCCTTGGCCAGGATACTCATCAATCCGGATTTTCCAAGCAAAGGATGTGCTTCTGGCCCTCCGGGTGCGGGAAGCAACTGCACAGGCACAAAATCATCCCGCCCTGCCTGAGAGGCCAGGTTCATAGCCAGCCGGGCCTCTACCTGGTTCACCGCGGCAGAACTGATGAGCGGTGCGCAGATAATGTGAAATATCATCAGCGCAGAGACCGGATGACCGGGCAATCCGATTATAAGTTTCGATCCTACCCGGGCACCGATGGTCGGTTTACCTGGTTTGACCGCCAAACCATGAAACAATATTTCCGCATCTGGAAGCGACAAGATTGCCTGTACCGAAAAATCGGCCACCCCTACCGAACTGCCGCCAGACATGAGGATCAGGTCATTTTCCTGCCAGGCCTTCTCCAGGGCTTGACGAAGACAGGAGTAGTCGTCTTTGATCAAGGGATAGAGCCGCACTACAGCCCCGCTGGCTTCCAGGGCGGCTGAGAGCGCAAAAGAGTTGACATCTCGGACTTGTCCAGGGAGGGGAATCTGGTCCACCGGTATCACTTCATCTCCGGTGGAAATGACCCCGATGCGATAGGCCTTAAAAACCGGTAATTGCACAATTCCCAGGGAGGCCAACAATCCAATCTCCTGAGCTTTCAGCACCTTACCCCTTCGAAATACTACCTCGCCTTGGCTCACGTCTTCACCTTTTAGCATTACGTTTTCCCCCGGGGCAACCGGCCGGTAGACCAGGATGGTATCCAGTCCTAACTTCTCTGTATGTTCCACCATTATAGCAGCATTGCTGCCTTCCGGCAGCATTCCCCCGGTAGGGATCCAGGCGCATTGGCCCCTTCCCAGCTGCAGGGACGGTTTTGCACCCATTAATACTTCACCGGTGAGACTCAGCATTCCTGGAAGGGACTCGCTGCTGCCGAAAGTGTCTGCGGCCCGCACGGCATATCCATCTACGGTTGACCGGTCAAAAGCAGGCATGTCTTCAGGACTGGTGATGTCGCTGGCCAGCACCCGCTGATTGCAGCCAAGAAGGGGCACGCACTCAATTTTCCGGGGGGGCATGTTTGCATGCAGAATTTGACGAGCTTGAAGGTAAGTCAATACTTGCAGAAACTCAGGCATAATATCCTCCTGGTCCGATTTTCTTTTTATTTTCTTATCAATTATATATACTTAAACGGTAGTATACAAACAATCCGCCAAATAGTTCGGCAACACATCATTTTCATGATATGGAGGTACATCGCCTTGACGCGCAATATATATATTGAAAACATGCCCCTGGAGACAGCCCAGGCA
>CAZYGL010000301.1:1444-2617 GCA_964647335.1 uncultured Syntrophomonas sp.
AGATCATAAAACCTGCTGTGCCCTGGCAGCATATACGTTCCATCGGCGAAGACCTGGTTGAACAGGATATGATAGTCGCCTCCCATACCCGCATTGGCCCCTTTGAAATGGCCTCCTTCAAGACCAGTTCCGTTCAGAAGCTTCGGGTAATCAGGAAACCCATAGTAGCCATTATCCCAACCGGGACTGAATTGGTCGAAAACGGTTATGATGATATGCCACCTGGGGAGATCGTGGAATCGAACAGCCTTATGCTGGCCGGACTGGTTAAGGAATGGGGCGGGGAGCCCCGCCGTCATCCTATTGTGATCGATGACCAGTCCCTGATCCGCCAGGCAGTGATCGAAGCCGAAAGGGAAGCCGACTTGATCATTATTTGCTCGGGGTCCTCAGCCGGCCGGGAGGATTACACCTCTGCCATCATAAGCGAACTGGGCCGACTCATCGTCCATGGCCTAGCTACCCGGCCAGGCAAACCGGCGATACTCGGGATGATCAACGACAAACCGGTTATCGGAGTTCCGGGCTATCCTGTTTCGGCTGCCCTAATATTCAATCTTTTCGCCAAACCCTTGATTTTTGGGAGATTGGGGCAAGAAGTCCCTCCGGACGAACAGCTGGAATGCACGATCTCCAGGAAATTTCCTTCGCACGCAGGAGTGGACGAATTCGTGCACGTAAATGCTGCCCAGGTCGGAAACCGATTCATCGCTTATCCTCTAAGCCGGGGCGCTGGTATCAGCAGCATCCTGGTCAAGTCCGATGGTCATTTATGCATACCCCGGGGCAGCGAAGGGCTTGAAGCCGGGGCCCCTTGTCAGGTCAGCCTGCGGCGCCCTTCCCGGATGATTGCCAACACCCTGGTCCACATAGGCAGTCATGATCTGACCATCGATTTTCTGATCGATATTTTGCTGAAAAGACTAGGACCCCGAATGGTTTCCACCAATGTTGGCAGTATGGGGGGCTTAATGTCTCTGCGGCGCCGGGAGACCCACTGCGCCGGTCTGCATCTCCTGGACTACGAAACAGGCGATTATAACCGCAGTTACCTGGAAAAGTACCTGCCCGGCGAAAGAATCATGCTCGTAAACCTGGTCCACCGGCAGCAGGGTCTTATCGTGCAGCCCGGTAATCCCATGGGCATCAAGGGCTTGGAGGACTTGAGCCGCC
>CAZYGL010000302.1:0-2610 GCA_964647335.1 uncultured Syntrophomonas sp.
CCTCCAAAAAACCGGTATTGATCCTGGCTTGCTTGGCATTATTGGCCCTGGCCGGTTTGGGCGGCTATTATCTCTGGCAGCATTACAGCCCGTTTGGTGTGCCTCGGGTGGCTCAAACCCCTGCTCCCGGTCCACCCGCAGCCCCTGCTCCGACTCCGGCACCTGCTCCGGCTCCGGCTCCGGCTCCGACGAAAAAAGTGCCTACGCCTATAAATATCGTCATCAATTTTGATTCCGGCAGCTATGCCATCAATCCGGACCAGCTGGTCAAACTTCAGAATCTAGCCAAGCTGATAACCGACAATCCGGGAAGTATGCAGATTAGCGCGTATACGGATGATGAGGGCTCAGATGAAGCTGGACAGTGGCTGTCTGAGCAGCGGGCCCAAGCAGTAGTTCAGGTTTTCAAGAGCCTGGGCGTCAATGGCACCATCAAGTATAATGTCAACGCTTATGGCGAACTTTATCCGATAGGCAGCAATTTAACCCCCGAGGGAAGAGCGCTTAACCGCAGGGTAGAGATATACTATTCACCTGCTAAGCAGTAGTTGCCATGCACCAGCCATATTCAACCATACATTGCCATAAAAAATCCCTGGGTCGATCTCTGCCCCAGGGATTTTTGTGCCCATAAACCTCGCGAGGTTTCGGTTGGATTCCCGAAAACCCGAACTTTCACAAATGTTAATTAACTTCGCCGGCCTTTTCCTTGGCCGGGTACCTTGTCTTTGCTGCGGTGTGATCCCTCCCGGTGTAGTAATTGTACCAGGCTGAAGTCTGGAATAACTCCCAATTTACTGGGGGGATATACCTTGCTTGCAGTTGTGCTTCTTCATTATTTGCCTTCAGAAAACTGTAGGCTTTGCTCCAGATGCACTTCTTTTTACCCGGAAACACTTCACACCAACCGGCTTGGCTGCCTCCACAGGGCCCATTGCGCTGATTCTTGGGGCACTGCGACATGGGGCACAGATATGCGAGATCGAGCAGCGCGCAATCTCCGCAATCTCTGCACGAGTTGCCGACTACTTTCAGGGCATGTTCAAGCGGATATTTTGCAGGATTTCTGTTGCCTTGATAATATCTTTGCATCAAGGGAAACAGGTTTTTACCCGGTGTAAAAAACCAGTGATGGAGAAACCGCATCATACGGTAATTGATGCCCGGGCTTAATTCTGGCTGCCTTCCGGCGCGATCACTTGGTTGGTTGGTGTTCAAGCCGGTCTGGAAATCTCTTTGATAATAATAAAAACCGTCCGGCTGCGGAAAATCAAATTCGGCTATTAAGCTGGTCCATTCCCGGGAAAGTTGTTCCCCTTGTTCGAGTATATACCTGACCTGCTCATACTTGATATTATGCCCACCCACGTGAATCCCATCAAAACCCATGCCTTTCATAATCGCATACATTTTTGCGGCACGAAGCAGCCGGGCACTCATCCCCTTGTCCTTTTCATTTCTCTCCCGGTCAATTTGAGCCAGGAGCTTGTCGGTCACAACACAGCCCGGAAGCTGATTGGCATGCATGATCCTGGCAGCCCCAAAGGGCAAAATATATATATTGCCGATTACCGGCATATCAGCATCGATGGTTTTTACATACTGCAAGACCTCGTGAAATTTGCGGGCATCAAATCCTAATTGCGTGACTATAAAACCTGCCCCAGCGGCGATCTTCTTCTCCAATTTGAAATATTGGGTCATCAGTTCTGATTCGGTTGCTTTGAAGGGCGAAACCACGCTGCCCGCAAAGAATTCACTTGGTTTGAGCCGATTTAAAGCGGCCCCCTCACTCGTCTCCAAGCCTTGGTTCATCCTGGCAATGAGGTCCATCGCCTGTACCGAATCAAGGTCAAACACCGGTTTGGCCTGGCCCATAAATCCCCCGGTCGGATAATCTCCCGTCATCACCAGCGCATTCCGGACTCCAGCCCTGTCCATGGCGTAGAGCTCAGCTTCTATCTGATTGCGGTTTTTGTCTTTGCAGGTAAAGTGGACCAGCGGTTCGATCCCTAACTGCAGGATTTCCATCCCCAGGCCAACCGCTGATAACGCCGGCTTCCCCCCAGGGTTATCGGTAATAGTGAGGGCATGGATCCTTCCCTCACGAGCAGCTTCTTTAGCTGCTTCTATTGCATTGGCCTGCGCCTTTTCGTGGGCTCCCCGCCCTGGAACAAGTTCCCATGTCACTGTGAACGAATTTTTGTCCAGTAAGGATTCCTTGAATCTATTCGTAATTGGTTTTACCCCCTTTAAAGCCCTTGCCATCAGCCAATCCCCCAGGATCAGCATGAATCCCTGCCTATAGAAATGGTAAAGACTCGATGGCTGGCAAGGTGATATACATGTAGATTATAGCATAATTGCTCTTGGCCCTCGTCTTGTCCCCGGAAAGACCCAGCATTACTCAATTGTTCCCAAACAAAAGCACCTCCCAATTACTGTGTATTGAAAAGTGCTGGCTGTATTGTCAGGATCATGATTTCTGAACCTGGGTGAGTATGGATTTGCTAATGGCGGAGAGGGGGGGATTCGAACCCCCGAGGCAGGTATTAGCCGCCTACTCGATTTCCAATCGAGCGCCTTCAGCCGAGCTCAGCCACCTCTCCA
>CAZYGL010000303.1:0-2601 GCA_964647335.1 uncultured Syntrophomonas sp.
CCAAAACTCCCTGGTCGGAATGGTAAGCCGGGCAGTCACAATGGAGCATTGACTCCCTTCAGGCTGAAAGTAATTGCCCGCGGAAGTCGTTTCCATCTGCTGTGTTTCCTGCTGCAAATCGATAACTCACCGCGGCTTATGATCATCGAAGACCTCTCCTGGAGCGTTGGTGAATCAAAAGATGGATTTATGCCGCCAAGCCCAGGATCCAAGGGGCTTGGTGAAACTGAAAAGACAGGAGATAGGTTGAACGACAGCGAGACCGAGACCATAACAATAAAACTCATCTTTTACTGTCATACTTTTAGGCAGAACACATCCCAGTAAAGCGTACTGGTCTTTCCGCGTCCTTGCCGCATTTATGGAACAAATATCAACTTGGCTCCTGATATGGTTATTTGCTTGCCGAACATGATTTTCTTCACATCTATTTCTATCGTTGCTCCCAGCTGAGCCGGATGAAGATTGCCAGGTGCCCAAATTGTAGTAGTTCCCACTTTTTGAGGAGCATAAAGGTGGACTTCCGGTGGGTAAGGTTCTCCCAGGCGAACTGCCGGGACCAGGATATCCTGGCGAGTGCTTCAGCTGGTACAGATTATCGACTCATGACCAAAGACGGTTATCTGCCCGCCATGTTTTGCTATATAATCCGCAGCAGCCTTGCTTATTCTGAACATAATCTATATGCCTCCCTTCCTGACCAGTATATTATTATCCTAGCATACCCCGGCGGGTATGCAATGCCGTGATGGGCAGGATAATATTCTTGCCGTGTAGAATATTTCTATTAAATAAATGTGCTGTAATTAAATGAATCAGCTCCAGCATGAGAATCTAAGGAGATGATTCTGGTGGGGGTAAGGTTTTGTTGGAAAAAGATTTGCTGGCCCAGGTCTTGGATAAAGCCCTGCGCCGGGGAGCCGATTTTGCAGAGGTGTATGTGGAGGAGAAACACATCAGCAATGTGGTCTGTGAGGATAACAAGATCGAGAAGATCAACAGCGGGCGGGAGATCGGAGCCGGCATACGGGTAATCAAGGATGGAAAAACCGCTTATGTATATACCAATGACCTGAGTCGAGAAGGCCTTTTGAAGGCTGCGGAAGCAGCCAGTCGAAGCCATAATGAGAAAATTCGTGGGGACAAGAGCATTGCCCTGGCAGTCCGGCAACCTGGTTTTGAGATGAACTTCCGCCGCATGCCTGATCAGGTTGACTTTGCGGAGAAGATCCAAGTTCTTTTGGAAGCTAATCAGGCGGTCCGTGATCTGGATGCTGAAATCAGGCAGGTAATTGTAGCCGTAGGGGATATACACAAGAGGGTGCAGATCGCCAATTCCGAAGGGGACCTGGTCGAGGATGAGCTGTCCCGGGTCAGGCTGGCGGTCAATGCCATAGCGGCGCGGGAGGGTCTGATCCAGACCGGTTATGACGCTGCCGGCGCGGTTTCCGGTTGGGAACTCCTGGAGGAGGTTTCTTTCCCCGATCTGGCCCAACAGGCTGGCGCCAGGGCCCTGGCTATGTTATCGGCCCGTCCTGCACCAGCAGGTCGAATGCCAGTAGTCATACACGCAGAGGCTGGCGGAACTATGGTCCATGAGGCCTGTGGGCATGGTTTGGAAGCTGACCTGGTACATAAAGGTTTGTCGGTATTCCGGGGTAAGGAAGGGCAAACAGTAGCTTCTGCATGCGTGAGTGTGATTGACGATGCCACATTGCCCGGCAAATATGGAACTTACAGGTGGGATGATGAAGGTATCCGCGGGCAAAAGACCGTTTTGATCGATAAGGGAATTTTGAAGGGATTCCTATATGACCGGCTGACCGCCCAGGCTGATGAGAAGAATTCCAGCGGCAACGGAAGGAGGGAATCCTATCAGGAAAAACCTATTCCGCGCATGAGTAATACATATATCGCTGCGGGAGAAGATGATCCGGAAGAGATCATCCGGGAGACCGCCTATGGATTGCTGGTCAAAAAAATGGGAGGCGGACAGGTGAACACCACCAATGGTGATTTCGTGTTTGATGTACAGGAAGGCTACATTATAAAAGACGGGGAAGTAGCCTACCCCGTGCGCGGGGCAACCTTGATCGGTAACGGCCCTCGGGTGCTGCTCGATATAGACCGGGTCGGGAGGGACATGGGCTTCGGGATTGGTACATGCGGCAAGGGCGGACAGGGTGTGCCTGTTGGTGATGCTCAACCGACACTGCGCATCAGGGAAATAACTGTTGGAGGAACGTCTATCGGCCAGGGACCGGCCATCAAGAGGATTAGGCGGAAGTAGGGTTGCAGATGGAAGAAACCTTGAGGAAAGCCGGGGACATAGTCCTGGACAGGGTCAACCAGCAAGGCCTGGAAGGGGAAGTGTTCTTGCTCCATGACCGGGAACTGAATATCGAAATCAGGCAGGGATTGGTAGAGACATTGAAACAAGCCGAGGAAACCGGCATCGGTCTGCGGGTTTTGAATGCGGGGAGGATTGGATTCGCTTATAGCAGCGACCTGTCGTCTCCTGCCCTGCAGAAATTGGTCGATGATGCAGTCAGCATTTCTGCCTATACAGCAGCAGACGAATACAATATTCTCCCCCAGGGG
>CAZYGL010000304.1:0-2601 GCA_964647335.1 uncultured Syntrophomonas sp.
TTGGCCGGCGCCGATTACCATTACTTTCTTGATCTCCACTATAATTCGCCTCCTCAATTATAATAATATTTTTTCAAAATCCCGCGGATCAACCGAGTCAAGAAATACTTTGTTTTTAGGGCTCTACGTAGATCAGCATGGCATCGCCCTGGGCATGGCCGGAGCAGATTCCGCATACTCCGTAGCCGCCGCCTCTTCTCTTCAGCTCATAAGCGGTGGTCATGGCGATACGGGCGCCAGTGGCTCCGATGGGGTGGCCATAGGCGATGGCGCTGCCATTGACATTGACCTTTTCAAACATCTCTTCTTTGGTCATGCCTAAAATGGTCCGAGCGCTTACTATAGCCACAGCAGCAAAGGCTTCATTGATCTCGACGATCTTCACGTCTTTGTGGGTCATGCCGTTCTGCTCCAGGACCTTTTTGATGGAAAGACCGGGAACAGTGGCGATGTCCTTGGTCTGCTGGGAGACTTCGGCGTAATCCACTACGGTGAACAGAGGCTTAAGTCCCAGTTCATTGGCTTTGTCCCGGCTCATAAACATGCACACATCACCGCCGTCGTTAACCCCGGGGGCGTTCCCAGCAGTAATAGATCCGGGCTGGCCAGTAACGGTGCTCTTGTGGTTGAAGACTGGGGGCAGCTTGGCCAGACCTTCCATGGTGGTCTGCGGCCGGGGACCTTCATCTGCGCTCAGTACTTCTTTCCCCTTTTTGATTTCTACCGGGAAGATTTCCTCGTCGAATTTGCCATCGGCCATAGCTTTGACCGCCCGCATCTGGGACTGATAGCCCCATTCATCGTTGTCTTCCCGGGTAAAGCCGAACTCGTCAGATGTTTCTGAACCATGAATCGCCATATGCCGGTTATAGAAGGCATCCCATAAGCCGTCATAGACCATCAGGTCCACCAATTTGCCGTTGGGCAGACCCATGCGCTCGCCGTATCTATGGTCGGGCAGGGACCATGGGCAATTGCTCATGCTTTCCTGGCCGCCGGCGATTACTATTTCGGCTCTGCCCAGCTGAATAGCCTGTACAGCTAGGTCCAGGGTTTTGATTCCGGAGGAACATACCTTATTGATAGTGATGGAAGGCACCGATTCAGGCAGTCCAGCCAAGATGGTGGCCTGGCGGCCCGGGATCTGGCCGCAGCCAGCCGGTACAACCTGTCCCATATAGACATAATCGATGTCTTCGGGTTTTACTTTGCCTTCTACCCGGCGCATACATTCCTTTATAGCCAGGGCGCCCAGCTGCGGTGCATCGTATTCCTTAAGCTTGCCGCCCATGACTCCGTATGGGGTGCGGCAGGCAGCCACGCATACAACTTCGCGGAAATTTTTGTTCACATTTCCGATTTGCCGACCCATACCCTGAAAATCGGGCTTTCTCTCGCCAAAACCGGTTACCTTGATTTTCTTAGGATAATCCGCTCTCTTCATATCGAGTTTCTGTACAAAATCTGACATTTTTTCGAGCCTCCTCATTAATTAAATATTTTGCGTCATATGACGATTTCCTCACTGCACAAACCTGACCAGCCACAGATCTGCCTGAGAAAAGATATCTCACCTCCTTTAACATAAAAAAACCCGACAGATTAAATATCTGGCGGGGCTCAGCGGCTCTCTGAAACAGATCATGGTGGTCTATGCAGTTGTTAAGCTAGCGAGCAGATCAGGTTGCCTACCTGGGTGAAGCTCTAAGGGGGACGACCTTGGGTCTGTCCAGCGCATCCAGATTTGAGGCCGAACCGAAAGTCATATGCTGAATATGTGTGCCGGATGTAAGCAGATGATTACGCAAACCACACCGGGAACATTTGATCTCGAGTTCCTGGCACTCGTTAAACCTGGCCAGAAGCCGGTTGCACTTCTTGCACCTGAATTCTGTCATCTTACGCCTCCCCCCATTTGGTTTTTGTTCCGCTGCTACTACTCTTGCTTAAATAATAAGCAAGAAACATGCCATAATTTGCAGATGCTTCCGGAAGCCGTAAGGATGGCCAAGGCGTCAAACAGAGATAGTTCCAACAATCACAAGCGTTCCATTTATGGAACAAAACCAATGAAATAACGGTTGCGAAAACTGGACCGGTGGCAGGGGCTGCACGTAAGTTGTTTTCAAAAGATATAGAAAATAAGGGCAAAAGAGGCTTGCGACGATTCCTGGCCCCAGCAAAACCTGACATTAGAAATTACAGCGGGATTGTCATTCGCTTTCCCGATGCAGATGTAGAGGCAATGAAAACGCTGTTCCAATTTTGGAACAGCGTGGTGCAAAAAAGAAACAATATTAGGCTAGTAATGTTCTGCGCCGTTACCGCCGGATATTCCGTACTTGGCAGCCTTTCTGACAATGGTGGAGGCAGCCACATCCAACTGCTTGGCGATCTGGCGGGTGGTGTGATATTGGGCATAGGCTTTCTCCAGAATCTGTTTTTCCACATTTTCGACTGCCGTCTGCAAGGGGATAATTCCCGAAACATAAATCTCGGTCTGCTTGTCCAGCAGATTTTCACCCAGGTAGGGGGGCAGATCCTCACGCATAATGGTATCATGAGTCGAGATTACCATTATCCTCTCGATCAGATTCTCCA
>CAZYGL010000305.1:0-2598 GCA_964647335.1 uncultured Syntrophomonas sp.
GATGACAACAGTTATCATCTCACCTTGCTGTGCAAAAACATGACCGGGTATCGGAACCTGGTCGAATTGGTCAGCAGGTCTTTTTTAGAGGGTTTTTATTACAAACCCCGAATCGACCAGGAGTTGATGGAGCAATATCATGAAGGGCTCATAGCCCTGAGCGGTTGTGTAGCCGGTGAGATACCGCAATTGATCTTAGCGGGAAACATGAACGAGGCCGCTCGGCGGGCCAGGGAATATGAACAGATTTTTGGTTCCGGTAATTTCTATCTAGAGGTTCAGGATCATGGTTTGGACATCGAGAAGAGGGTTTGCCAGGCCATGTTCAATTTGAGCGATGCCACCGGGATACCATTGGTAGCCAGCAACGACGCCCATTACAGCCGCAAAAACGATGCGGCAGTACATGATGTACTGCTCTGCATCCAGACTGGCAAGGTGGTCAATGATACAGAACGGATGAGGTTTACCGGCAGTGAGTTTTACCTAAAAAGCGAAGAGGAGATGCGCGATCTGTTCGCCTCACGTCCCGAAGCGGTAGACAACAGCCTGGTCATCGCTTCTGCCTGCGATTTGGAATTCTCCTTTGGAGAATTCCACCTTCCATATTTCACCATTCCGACAGGATGCAGCCCGGAAAGCTACCTTAGTGACCTGACCTGGGAGAGGTTCGCCAGAAAATACCCTCAGGCCCATCCTGCTATAGTGAGCCGTTTGGACCATGAATTAAGAATCATAAATGAAATGGGATTTGCCGAGTACTTCCTCATAGTCCAGGACCTGGTGGGGTGGTCAAAAAGCCACGGAGTTGCGGTGGGTCCCGGAAGGGGATCGGCTGCGGGCAGCCTGGTCTCATATGTGCTGGGGATAACCACCATCGATCCGCTCAAATATGACTTGCTGTTTGAGAGGTTCTTGAATCCTGAACGAGTAAGCATGCCCGATATTGATATAGACTTTTGTTTTGAAAAGCGGGACCGCGTCATCGATTATATTGTAGAACGATACGGCTCGGACAGGGTAGCGCAGATTATCACCTTTGGAACCATGGCAGCCCGTGCGGCTATCAGAGATGTAGGCCGGGCCCTCGACATACCATATGGGGATGTAGACCGCATTGCGAAAATGATTCCTGCTGAACTAGGTGTTACTATCGAAAGGGCGCTGGAAATATCGGCTGACCTGGCTTTGGCTTATCAAAACGATTATGATACGCGGCGCATCATCGATATTGCCAGGGCAATTGAGGGTATGCCCCGCCATGCTTCGATCCATGCGGCAGGTGTAGTCATCGGTCGCGAAAAACTGAGCTCCCTGCTTCCACTGCAGAAGACTGCTGATGGGCATGTCATAACCCAGTTTGCCAAAGAAACCGTAGAGGACATTGGACTTCTCAAGATGGATATCCTGGGTTTGCGCACCTTGACAGTATTGGACCGGGCAATTGATATAATCAGGAAAACCAGAGGCGTGGAGGTAGACCTGGATAATCTGCCCTTGGATGATCCGCTTGTGTACCGTTTGCTGCAGGATGCCAATACCATAGGTGTATTTCAGCTTGAAAGTGATGGTCTTCGGCGGATCCTGACTGAGATGAAACCCAGCCGCTTCGAGGATATAATCGCAGTGATCGCCTTATACCGCCCTGGCCCTCTTGGTTCAGGCATGGTAGAAGACTTCATAAACCGCAAACAAGGCCGGCAACAGTCGGAATATGCACATCCGCTGCTGGAGGATATATTGGCGGAGACCTATGGGGTTATCCTTTACCAGGAACAGGTTATGAGGGTGGCCAGCGACCTGGCTAATTTTACCATGAGCGAAGCTGATGCACTCAGGCGGGCTATGGGGAAAAAGAAAGCCTCTGAAATTATGGCTATGCGGGACAAATTTGTAGCTGGGGCAGCTCGAAACGGTATCGACCGGGAAGTGTCGGCACATCTTTTCGACCTTATGGAAAGCTTTGCCGGATATGGTTTCAATAAAAGCCATTCAGCTGCTTATGCGATGATAACGTATCAGACGGCTTATTTGAAAGCCCATTTCCCTGCGGAATTCATGTGTGCGTTTCTTAGCAGTGTAATAGACCATCAGGAGCGGGTCGTGTTCTACATTAAAGAGTGCAAGAAAATGGGGATATCGATTCTGCCGCCAGATATCAATGATAGCTTCGAGAATTTTACGGTGGGAAAGGGCGGGATACGTTTTGGGCTGGGTGCGATCAAGAATGTCGGCCAGAATGCGGTCAAGACCATCGTTGACTGCCGCAGAGACGGCTCCTTCAAATCATTTTTCGACTTCTGCCAGCGGGTGGATATGTCCCAGGTCAATAAGCGGATGGTAGAAAACCTTATCCTGGCTGGTTGTTTTGACTCTCTGGGCCTGACCAGAAAGCAGACTTGCTCGATAATGGATGAGTCGATCCAGCTAGCCCTCCAGATTAAACAGGCCAGCAACGGCAACCAGATGTCACTGTTTGGAGACACAGCTGCCATGGTAGAAGAACCCCGGGCAGCAGTTAAAGGAGAGTGGGACAACCAGGAAAAGCTGAGCCGGGAGAAAGAGGTGCTGGGGTTTTATGTTTCCGCCAATCCCCTG
>CAZYGL010000306.1:0-2594 GCA_964647335.1 uncultured Syntrophomonas sp.
TTGGCCGGCGCCGATTACCATTACTTTCTTGATCTCCACTATAATTCGCCTCCTCGATATTATTATTTATTTTTTGAAAATCCCGCGGATCAACCGAGTCTGTTTTTCGGGTGTTTAAGGTTCAACCTTGATGAGCATGGCATCACCCTGGGCATGGCCGGAGCAGATTCCGCAGACTCCGTATCCGCCGCCGCGGCGTTTCAGCTCATAGCCCAGAGTCATCAGGATGCGGGCGCCGGAGGATCCGATCGGATGTCCGTAAGCGATAGCTGAGCCGTTGACATTGACCTTATTGATCATGTCCTCTCTGCTCATACCCAGAACCTTCATGCAGCTGGTCAGAACAACAGCGGCAAAGGCTTCATTGGCTTCCACCAGTTTGATGTCATCGGCAGTCAAACCGTTCTGATCCAGGACCTTCTTGATGGACAGACCCGGCACAGTGGCGATATCCTTGGTCCACTGGGAAACCTCGGCGTAATCCACTATGGTGAACAAGGGTTTGAGTCCCAATTCGTCTGCTTTTTCCCGGCTCATCAGCATCACTGCGGATCCACCGTCATTGACTCCCGGGGCATTCCCGGCGGTCACGCCGCCCGGGCCACCGCCGCAGGGGCTCTTGTGGTTGAAGACCGGCGGCAATTTGGCCAGAGCTTCTACGGTAGTTCCAGGGCGGGGGCCTTCATCTTTGTTCATTACTTCCTTGCCTTTTTTGATCTCCACCGGGAAGATTTCATCATCCAGGCGGCCGGCGGCCATGGCGTCCACTGCCCGGGTCTGGGACAGATATGCCCACCAGTCCATGTCTTCTCTGCTGATGCCGTATTCATCGGAAACTTCGGAGCCGTGCACCGCCATATGCCGCTGGTAGAAAGCATCCCACAATCCGTCATAGACCATGAGGTCAACCAGTTTGCCATTGGGAAGTCCCATCCGCTCGCCAAATCTATGTTCAGGCATGGCCCAGGGCACATTGCTCATGCTTTCCATACCGCCGGCGATTACGATTTCCGCCCGGCCGACTTTAATGAGCTGCACGCCCAGGTCGACGGTCTTTATCCCGGAGGAGCACACCTTATTGATGGTGATGGAAGGAACCGATTCCGGCAGTCCGGCCAGCAGGGTTGCCTGGCGGCTGGGCACCTGGCCAACACCGGCAGGTACTACTTCACCCATATATACATAGTCCACATCTTCGCCCTTGACTTTGCCTTCTACCCGGCGCATTACTTCCTTGATGGCTAAAGCTCCAAGCTGTGGTGCATCATATTCTTTCAGTTTCCCGCCGAACACTCCGTAGGGAGTCCGGGCTGCCGCTACGCAGACGACCTCGCGCAGCTTGGCATAGGGATTGTCTAATTTACGACCCATTCCGGAAAAGTCGCATTTCCGCTCGCCGGGGGCAGTGATGGGCACTGTTTTGGGATAATCCGATCTCTTGATATCAAGCTTCTGTACAAAATCTGACATTTTTTTAAAGCCTCCTCAATTTAAAATATTTTGCGTCTAAGACGATTTCCTAAACCAACTGATCTGACCAGTCACTCCCCTGTTCAGGAACAGATTTCTCACCTCCTTTTTCATACAAAAAACCCCGGCAGAATAAATATCTGACGGGGCTCGATGGCTCTCTGAAACAGATTGTGCTGGTCTATGCAATTGTAAAGCCAGAAAGCGGATCGTTTGCCTATCTGGGCGCAATCCTCAGGGGGACGACCTTAGGTCTCTCCAGCGTATCCAGATTGGTGTGTGGACTGAAAATCATGTGACGAACCTGCGTTCCAGAAGTGAGCAGATGGTTTCGCATGCCGCACCGGGAGCATTTAATCTCCAGTTCCTGGCACTCATTGAACCTGGCAAGAAGGCGGTTGCACTTCTTGCACCGGAATTCTGTCATATGCCGCTTCACCCCCTTTTGAATATTTTCCGCTTCGGCTGCGTCTTGATTAAATAATAAGCAAGAAATGTGCCATATTCTGCCGATCGCTCCAAGAGGCTATTGGAAAGGGATGTTCGAAAAAGATGATAGAAATAAGTTTCACAAGCGTTCCATTTATGGAACAACAATAGAGAACTCGTGGTTGGCTTGGGGGCGACAGTCAAAGGTGATCCTGCTTGTGATGCGAAGCTAAGACCGGAAATAAGGAGCAAAGAGGGTTTGAGGCAGGTCTGTGAAGGCGTTGACCGGCATTATATTTGTGAGCAGCAGAGAACTATAAAATTACTTTAAGCGTTTAACGGGCAGAGAAAAAGCTGTTCCAAAAATGGAACAGCTTGGTGCAAAAAAGAAACAGAAGATCAGAAGTTCTCTCCATGACCAGCCGATATCCCATATTTGGCAGCTTTCCTAACGATGGTGGAAGCGGCCACATCCAACTGCTTGGCGATCTGGCGGGTGGTTCGGAATTGGGCATAGGCTTTCTCCAGGATCTGTTTTTCAACATTCTCGACTGCCGACTGCAGGGGGATAATCCCGGAAACATAAATCTCTGTCTGCTTGTCCAGCAAATTTTCGCCCAGGTAGGGGGGGAGATCCTCTCGCATAATGGTATCATGAGTCGAGATTACCATTATCCTCTCGATCAGATTCTCCA
>CAZYGL010000307.1:0-2568 GCA_964647335.1 uncultured Syntrophomonas sp.
ATCAGGAGAGCTTTGCTTAGGCCAAATCTGCTTTCTGATACATTTTTAATAGTGTCGTAGGGTATTTCGATCTCATATCTCTGGTCCGCGAACTTCAATAAGACACAGATCAGTTTGGCGGTAGCCGGCATAGTGAATACAAACCTTCTATCAGTCAGAACCCCAAAGCCCTTTAATACTGCCCAGTCGCCTTTGCGCCATCTGACCAGGCCCCGGTGCAGGATGATTTCATGCAGATCATCCGGATTTGTACTGGCCATCTGCTTGAATTTATAGAGGCCAGCTATTCCAATCAGAAGGATGCCGGTTAGGAGCATAAGCCAGGGGATATATTGCTGGTCGACCAATGCCCGCAGCACTACCTTTTGCGGGTCAGCTGCTGAATAGACGATATCGATACCTTGCCCGATATGATAGGCGTTCTGCCCATTTATCTCCCAGGTTGAATTTAGCTCTGCCTTAATGATCTCCCCTTCCGATGTCCTGAACTCGACAATGGGATAGTGATTGGGGCCTCCGCCCTCCGAATCGGCCGCACCTTCCACCTTAAAATCTATAATCGTGGCTTTAGCGGCTATCCCGTCCTTGATCTGTAAATGTTTTTGTATGGAGAAGAAGCAGGCAGCGGCTGTCAATATAATTACTGCCAGGACTGCCAGAATCCAAGGGATGGAAAGGAATGACCCCCGGGGCAGCTTGTTAACCATTTTTTCCATGAAGGATGCTCCTTTTTGAAACCTGCCTTTTCATAATTAAAACACGATTGACCCGATTATCGCACTTTTTCTTCGACGAGAAATCCTAGTCTGCCGGTCGAAATGTCAATGAAAGTTCGCCGCTTGATATATTCAGATTTTCACAAACAGCCACAAGCATTGAGGTTGATGAGCATATAGCATAAACTTATAGTAGGTGAATAATGTTCTAAACAGGGAGCGATGAATGCGGGGGTGCATTTGGACGCTTACTCCCGTGTGAGCTGGTAGCGTAACCGACCGAGATGGTCGGTTTTTGTGTTTATGAAACCCATGATCTGGGCTATGAAGATCTGCAGAAAAAGGCGGTGATAGTGCACTGACGCCCCGGAAAACACCTTAAAAGCAGTATCAGCTTATTGTAGTGATCGGAGGGATGAGAGATGAAAAAAATCACAGCGGTTCTGTTGTTGTTGTTGACCACGGCATTTTTTTCTTTTCCTGCCGCCTCTTGTTCAGCGGTTTCAATCTCCCGGGATGAACTGACCAGTAAAATATGGATTTTTAGCCGATCCGACGGGACCTTACTGGCCGGGGCTTTAAAATTGGGCGCAGATGGTAAAATTGTTGACGGCACCGGCCACTGGAATGAAACCTCGTGGAAATATGTGAATGGAACCCTTTATTTCTACGGCGGGGACGGCAGCAGCATCACCACCACCTATGATTCAGTTCAAAAGGTGAACGGCAAATGGGTTTTAAGCGGGCCCTATGCCTATGATGCATCCTTTACCCATGTGCTGACTGAAGCTGGCTCGCTAACTCCGATCCCTGCCGGCAACCTATCCATCTCCCGGGATGAACTGATTAGTAAAATATGGAGTTTCAGTAGGTCCGACGGAACATTGCTGGCCGGGGCTCTAAAGCTGGGCGCTGATGGTAAGATAGTTGACGGGACCGGCCACTGGAATGAAACCTCGTGGAAATACGTGAATGGGACCCTTTATTTCTACGGTGGGGATGGCAGCAGCATCACCACCACCTATGATTCAGTTCAGAAGGTGAACGGCAAATGGGTTTTAAGCGGGCCTTATGCTTATGACGCATCCTTTACCCATGTGCTGACGGAAGTAGGCTCGCTGGCCCCGACCACACCGATCCCCAGCACGACTCCTGCCGGGGGCACTTCTTCTGAATCCTTTGAGTCCGGAGCGAGGATGTCCTGGAATTCATATGCGGGGGCGATCGGCTACCGCTTGTACAGGTCAACCAATCCCGGCCAACTGGGAATATCAGTTACCGATTTCTATTTTACCAGCTTCTCCTTCGCGGATGTTAATGTGGAACCCAACACCACTTATTATTACTCGGTCAAGCCGGTTCTGGCCGAAGCCAATCCGTATGAGGGTATAGCGGAGAAACTCGGACCGGTCATTGCCACCTTTACGATAAGGACCGGCGGCAGCACCTATAAACCGGGCAGCTTCAAGAATTTCATCATATTGAAACTGAATGATCCCTATCTTACCAAAAACGGGATCAAAGCCGAGATAGACCCCGGCCGGGGAACCACCCCGCTGGTGATTTCCAGCCGCACCATGGTGCCGATTCGTGCCATCGTGGAAGCGATGGGTGGGAACGCGCTCTGGGATGAGGCTGCGAAAAAGATAACCTTGAACGCCCGGGGGAATACGGTTGAAATGTGGCTGGGCAAGACGGACATCGCCATAAACGGTGCCTATAAGAAGATGGATGTGTCTCCGCTGGTCCGAAACGCCCGCACCTTCGTGCCGGTGAGGTTTTCGGCCGAAAACCTGAATTGCAAGGTTGACTGGCTCAACAGCACCCAGGAAGTGATCATTGTCTATGAAGA
>CAZYGL010000308.1:0-1319 GCA_964647335.1 uncultured Syntrophomonas sp.
AACTCGCCTCTGCTCCTGGCGCTAACCCCCCTTTTGTCAGGGGGGACGGAGTTGCTGACACTCAATTCTTGCTCTAAAATGTGTCAGCAACTCCGTCCCCCTGACACACTTGGAGCTGATCACTGGCAGCTGTTCAGCGAGGATTGCTGAGGTCAGGGCCCATCAAGAAAGTCGGCTGGTTGAAGCGAAACTGTTTGTAGGCGAGGAAAGGTTGGATCCAGCTCAAGTAGTGAGCCTGATGCAATGGGATTTGAGCTACCCTGCATGGGATGAGCTTCCTTGGGGGCAGAAGTTCTTTGTCACCGGCGAAGCCATGTCTCATCTCTACCACCTGGTCATAAAAGACAAGTTGATAATGACCTCGGTTGAGGGCATTCAGTATTTTGAGTCGGCCTGATTCTTCACGAGAATTTGCAGCGAGATCCGTTCCCTCGGTTGTTGGGCTTAGGGGTGGGTCAGGGCGAAAAGTCGACCCAGCCAGGGGGTGTATAAGCTGATGGCTCCCTCGGGGCACATCTCCTGACAACAATAGCAGCGGATACAGCGGCTGTAATCATAGACCGGAACGTTGCTGCGTTCTTCACCCGGCCAATTTACGACCGCTGGTTTAACTGGGCACATTTCTACACAGATCCCGCATTTGATACATTTATCAACATTTATCACCGGGCGGGCTGCAATCTGATTGCGCAGCCAGGGAGAAGGCAGGTTCATGGCTTTGGATAGGCTGCTGATCTTGAAGCCCGTCTGCACCATATCAGCTACGGCAGCCCCCACTATTTCGATATTTGCCTCCACATAGGTACCCAGCCCCATGGACTGGCCATGTTTCAGGGTGGGAATGTCTTCAGGATCCAGGTTAACCAGTCGGCAAACAGTAGCATCCAAGGCTACCGCATCGGTGGAAAACAACAACACCCCCATTGGCCTGGGAGTGCCGCCTCGTGGGCCATTGCCCTCCATGGCCATTATCCCGTCCATAACATACAGGCGGGGACGCAGCATCAGGTTCAAATCCACCAGCATACGGGCAAAATCATCAACCTGGGGAAGTTTTACATGGAATTCACCTTTGAGCACTCCTGGAATGCAGCCAAATTGGTTCTTGATCGCTCCGGTCAGTTTGGTCAGCCCGTGGGTCTTAAGTTTGGCAATCGAAATGAGGCCATCAGCTTCCAGGACACCCTGGGCAATAAAGAATTTCTTATTCTGAGCCCCCGCGCTAAACGTGACCTCTGAACCATTGCGAAAGTCAGCTATGGGTAGGTCCATTTCCTGGGCCGCTGCCATAATCCCGGCTCTGCGTGCAGCCCTTTCAG
>CAZYGL010000308.1:1419-2556 GCA_964647335.1 uncultured Syntrophomonas sp.
GTCTTGTTGGTATATGCGCACCCCAATCCGGAGAGTTTCAATGCTGCTCTTGCCAGGGCTGTAGAGGATGAAGTTATTTCCAATGGAGGCCAAATCAAGGTCAAAGACTTATACACCATGAAATTCGATCCCGTTATGAGCATGGCCGATTTCCAGGGGATTTACAGCGGAAATCCCCCAGCTGATGTCAAACAGGAACAAGTTGATGTAGAGTGGGCAGATCTGGTGATTATGTTGGCACCGGTATGGTGGTATTCGGTACCTGCTATGATGAAGGGTTATATAGACCGGGTTTTTACGGCGGGTTTTGCTTACAAGGCTACTTCCACTGGTCTCCTGGGTCTGCTCAAAGGCAAAAAGGGGCTTTTCATAACGACCTCCGGGGCCAACCGCCAGGACGCAGAAATGGGGGGAATGCTCACGGTCTTGAAGAAGTCGCTGGTTGGAGTCTTCTCGTTTTCTGGGTTCGAGGAAAAACGGCACGTCAATTTCTTTTCCGTCCCCGCTGCCAGTGTTGAAGAGCGCCGCCAAATGCTGGTCGAGGTCCGGGACTTGGTAAAATCAATGGTTTAAATCCTTTATAGTCTGCATTCAACGTCAAATGTGTCAGAAACTCCGTCCCCTTGACATATAGTCTGCATTCAACGTCAAATGTGTCAGAAACTCCGTCCCCTTGACATACAGCGCCTAGCTCCGTTCAGTGTTATGATTGTCAGGAACTCCGTCCCCGTGACAAGGAAGGGTGAGGTGGATGCAAATTCCCAATCGGATACTATATGATCCCGACCGGGTTTTTCCCGACTGGACCTGGGAAGAGAAGATCGGACGCAGCCGCAGCTTGATCCTGCCGTTTCTGCTCACCGCCCTATTGGTGGCATTGCTGGCGGGGCGCGAAGCATATTACGTGTACAATGATTGGCGCCAGTCCAATCTGCCCGCCCAGGAAGCCCGCGATCCATGGTTAAGAAATACCCGTTACTGGATGAATCCCCAGGAAGTATCACGTTTCTATAAGATGCCTTTAGAAACCGTTTTCAGCGCCCTGGGCATTCAGCCGGTTCCGGGAGACGAAAACCTCACCCTGAGAGAGCTGGCTGAAAAATATAATCGATCGCCGGATCAGGTGCGGGACGCCCT
>CAZYGL010000309.1:0-2553 GCA_964647335.1 uncultured Syntrophomonas sp.
AATACCCATTTTGTGAATCCCAATGGCCTATATGCCGAAGATCACCTGACAACAGCTTACGATATGGCAGTGATAACCAGGGCAGCGCTGCAAAACCAGGATTTCCGCCGCATTTTTGGCACAGTCAAATATGAGATCCCTCCCACCAACAAGCAGCCGGAAACCAGATACCTGTGGGCGGAACACAAGATGTTCCCTGAGTATCGCTATCAATATGACGGTATGGTTGGCGGCAAGACCGGCTATACCCAGAAATCCCAGAATACCCTGGTAACTGTGGCTCGGAGGGATGATCGCGAACTCATCGCGGTGGTCATAAAAAGCCAGAACAGCGCAGTCTATACCGATACCAAGGCCCTCTTCGACTATGGTTTCGATGAATTCGTCGAGGTGCCCGTTGTACTGCCAGCAGTGAACGAAGCCAATTTCTCCGATCTGCCGGCTGACACGATTGAAGACATAAAGCAGATGGTCGGCCAGGTCAAGGCCGGGGCCAATAGCAGGCTGTTACATAAAAATGTCTCCAGCCAGGATATCCAAATCGGCTACACCTTCCTGCCCGATTCCACCAATGGGCGTCCGCTGGTGCGGGCAGATATTGGCTTGACCAATCCCAGCCCCTACATGTACGGTGACCTGGGTGCGGTGATTCTTGGGCAGGAATCCTCAGTCAGCCAGACCTTTTGGAGCAGGATGGCAACCTGGGTGGTTTTGGGCGCGAAGATATTGGCCAGTCTGGCAGGGGGATTAATCATACTGCTCTTTGCCTTGAAGGGATTTTTTACCCTGCGCAGAAGACTGCGCCGCAAACGTCGGCGTCCTGACCGGGTGTGGGTTAGCCAGCGAGGCTTTGAATATGAAAAGGATCGGTATTAGGAGTACAGCCCGCTGCCCGGGGTCCAAACATTCATTTGCCCGCGAAAATATGGTATATCAGGGAAAAGACCAGGCTTAATATGATGCTGGTCATGATTGGCAGGTATAAAGTGTAGGTGTCCTTTTTAATCACAATATCCCCTGGCAGGTGAAACAAACCGAATCCCAATTTAGAGCTGACCAGCATTATTGCACCAACCATCATGACTGCCAATCCAAGTGCCATCAATAGTTTGGCGAACACCTCCAAATCCTGCATCTGCTGTTTCCTCCATGCAATCATGTTGCCACGATCTGACCATACGAAATGGCCTTGCGTCTTCCGGGAGCCGTATCCTGCATTTGGCCGCATCCTGTATAAGTAATATAACATCATTTTGGCCGCGTCTGACTGGCTTTTTGCTTTTTTCGGGCCGATCTGTGCTGTCCGGTAAAATAATAAATTTTACTCTAACATGGATTATGTTATGTTTAAACTGAAGATATTGATTGGCCGTTGTCGTAGTATAACCTTGGTGAGCGGGGGGAGGAAAGCAAAATGGACCTATTCACTGCACTTAAGGAACGCCGGAGCTGCCGCAATTTCACGGGAGGCGAAATCGAACCGGACAAATTGGAGAAAATACTGGAAGCCGGCGGTTGGGCTCCTTCAGTCATGAATCTTCAACCCTGGAGATTCTATGTCATCAAAAGCCACAGCCTCAAGGAAAGACTCAAACTTTCCTGCGAGAGTCTGGCCCAGGAGATTTTCGCAGCCAGTGGCTGGAAATGGGTGTCTAAATACAAGTTCGACTTTTTGGTCGAGGCTCCGGTTCTGATCGCTGTGGCAGCCAACCCCAAGGACACCGGCGCTGACCAATTCATACCGGGGCGGGGAACGGGATATGCCTATTCCTGCTGTGCAGCCGTTCAGAATATGCTCCTGGCCGCCCATGCTCTAGGAGTTGATACCCTGTGGTTCACTTTGTACGACACCCCCAGAGCCAAAGAAATACTGGGTATACCAGGGGAACTGGACCTGGTCAGTGTCGTGGTGGCTGGGTATTGTGCCGATCCGCCTAAGAATGTGCCTCGCAAACCGGTGGCCGAATTGACCATTACCCTATAATCGGCGGGTCGTCCAGTTTGCTCGTTCGGGAGCAGGTGAAATAAACTCGTCTGTACTCGGCAGTGAAAAGGTGAATGCCGGGGTCTAGTTGAGTTATTGTATCGAGGATAATTATGGAGGTGGATTATGAAGAATTCTTCCAGCTCTAGCAAATGGTATGTTCTGGCAGCGCTCTTGCTTCTTGCAGCCTGTTTTGCAGTAATATATTATTTTCTCTTTCAGCCCCTGACTCCTAAGACTTCTCCGGTTGCATCCACCTGGCCTACCCGGGAATGGGAGAGCTGCACCCCTGAAGAACAAGGCATGGATTCCGCCAAATTGGCCCTGGCTTTACAGACTATGCGGGCCCAGGACATCGATATTCACAGCCTATTGGTAATCCGCAACGGCATGATCGTGTGTGACGCATATTTCTATCCCTATGACGGAACAGTGCCCCACGATCTGGCTTCAGTCACCAAGAGCTTCACGACCACCATGGCAGCTGTTGCAGCCGAACAGGGCAAGCTAAAACTGGACCAACCGGTCTTGTCATTTTTTCCAGATCGCACCATCGCCAACCGGGATGA
>CAZYGL010000310.1:0-2532 GCA_964647335.1 uncultured Syntrophomonas sp.
CAAGAGGTTTTCAAGGAACTGCTATCTTACATGATGCGCGACCAGGGCAATATACCTCAGGCAACTGCCTTACTGCTGGTAGCTGGACATCTTGAGAGGATAGCCGACCATGCCACTAATCTGGGGGAAATGGTCATTTACGTGGTGGAAGGCCGGCGGGTGGATATCAATGTCATAGCCCGGTCGAAAGCATAGAGAGCTGGTATCTCATAAGCAGCAAAATCAATTTCACCTGCATAGCTGATAAAATCCACCCAATTTGGGTGGATTCTGTGTTTCTGGATTATACCAGGGTTGAGATCTCCATAGGGATTTATCTGTCCAGGTTGTTGTCAGGGTGGGGAAATGTATAGGATAATGGTCTAGATTAGACTGAAAATGATGAGGTGACAGGGTGGACTATAAAGAGTTGTACCAGCGCAAGGTGGTAAGTGTTGAAGAAGCTTTAGGAAAGATCAGTAGCGGCCAGGAACTGGTCTGTGGCTTGGTAGCCTGTGAACCAGTGACGATGCTCAGGCATCTGCATACTATCAAGGATAGGGTGGAAGATGTGTCGGTGGTTACCGCGCTCCTCCTGAATGAATATGATTTCTTTATGAAGCCGGAGATGAAGGATCATTTCCTGATGAACAGCTGGTTCTACACCGGCGGAGCCCGCCAGGCCCATTCCCAAGGCACAGTATCTTACATACCCCTGGAGCTGCATCGATGTATTGCCAGCCGGACTGCTTGCCGCCAGCCCGATATTTTCCTGGGCTGCGCTTCTCCAATGGATAAACATGGCTTCCTGTCCCTGTCCTTAAGCACGGTATATGAGAAAGACCTGGTGGAAAAGGCTGATAAAGTAATAATAGAGGTTAGCCCTAGATTCCCCAGGACCTATGGCGATGCCCATATTCACATATCCCAAATTGACTATATTATCGAAACCGACCGGGACCTGCCTGTCCATCCGGAAAATCAGATCAATGATAAGGAGCGTCTTATCGGGGAATATGTAGCTGATTTGATCGAGGATGAATCTACGGTTCAGTTTGGTTTTGGCAGCATACCCTTTGCGGTGGCCGGGTGTTTGACGGGCAAAAAAGATTTGGGAGTTCATACCGAGATGTTCAGCGATGGCCTGCTTGATCTGATTGAGGCTGGAGTGGTGACCAACCGGAAAAAGACCATCTGGAAGGATAAGAGTGTGGCCGATTGCGCGCTGGGATCGAAACGGCTCTATGATTACATGGATAATAACCTGGCGGTGGAGTTTCAAAGAGGCAGCGTGGTCAATGACCCTAGAATTATCGGGCGCAACCATAAAATGGTGGCTGTAAACTCTGCCCTGGAAATGGACCTGACCGGACAATGCTGTGCTGAGTCAATCGGCGCGAAACAGCATACAGGAACAGGAGGGCACAAGGAATTTGTCCAGGGAGTTCAGTATTCTCCGGGCGGCAAATCTATAATCGCTTTTCTGTCAACCGCTCGCAATGATTCCATTTCCCACATTGTGCCTATAATGAGCCCTGGGGCGATAGTCACCACCTCACGAGTGGACGTGGATTATGTAGTTACAGAATATGGAATAGCCAGCCTTAGAGGCCGTTCGGTCAGGGAGAGGGTCAATGCACTGATCAACATAGCCCACCCCAATTTCCGCGACTATTTACGCAGTGAAGCCAACAGAAATCTGCTTTGGTAGCATAATCCCTCTCTGTTTCCGGCACCAGCCAATCTACCTCATTTTTTGCCCGCAAAAAATCTACTGCCAGCACTGCGACCCAAGAGATTGGGTCGCATTCCATTAGATCGGGTTGGGTTGAAGTTCTTTATCCTGATGACTACCTGTTTAATGGCTGCCAGCGGTGATTGTTCGGCATTCGGAATGTTATAATGTATACAAACGTAAAGGGGGACTGAATATGGTTATTTTCAAAATTATCTATATCCTAGCCGTCTCTTTATTAATCACGTTTATCTGGCCGCGCAAGGCCAGGGCTCATTGCGACACTATGGAGGGACCGACAGTGGCCGATGGCAAGAAAGCCTTGGAAAAGGGTAATTTCAATTATGCCGCCAAGTGGATAAGCTCTGCATTTGAGCCGGAGTTACAGAAGGTTTTTACCCTGGCAATCAAGGTGAGGAAACTAGGCCCGGAAGCCCAGGAATTAGCGGACATGTATTTCCTGGAGACGCTGGTCCGCCTGCACCGAATGGGTGAAGGAGTAGGCTATACCGGAATTAAACCTTATGGAACACCCATTGATAAAAAAATAGCTGCGGCTGATAAAAGCATAGCCTTAGGAAATCTGTCTCCCCTGGAAGGCATGGTTCCGCCCGAGCAGATGGCTGAGTTAGAAGAAAGATTTGCCAAGGTTATGGCTCTAAAAGACTACGATGTTAATGATATAGCTGCTGGTCGGGCATATATTGGGGCCTATGTGAGCTTCTTCAAATTTGCGGAAGGTGAAGAACATGAGCATGTCCACGGGCATGCGAGCCCACACCATCACTGAGTTTGGATGGTTACCTAAGATGAGGCGA